>NZ_QUMG01000004.1:0-194286 GCF_003482095.1 Blautia sp. OF09-25XD | reverse complement strand
AATCGAAATATAATTATTTGACATTTTAAAGAAAGAAAAACCAGATATAATTCATACAAACAATATTTATGAAATTACACCAATTATATGGAAAACGGCGAAAGAAAATGGAATACATACGGTACACACAATTAGAGATTACTACTTAATGTGCTACAAAACGAATTTATTGAAAAAGAATAATGAAATTTGTAACGCACCTAATATTGGGTGTAGACTATATCAATATATAAATCGAAAGCTTACCAATTATGTGGATGTTTTGACGGCACCATCGAATATGATGATTAAAGAGGTTGAAAAAAGAAGATTTTTTGAAAAATCACAACATAGTGTAGTGTATAATGCGTGTGAGTTTAATAAAGAAAATGTTGCTGTAAATTGTGCAAAAAAGAAAGCAGATAGCACAATCACTTTTGTATATTTAGGTGGATTTCATGAACATAAAGGCATAGATACTCTATTGGAAGCATTTCAAAATCTGGAAAGTTCGAATGCAAGGCTAGTTTTTGCGGGAAAGGGTGAAAAAACGCAGAAAATTGAAGAGGCAGCCATAAAAGATTCTAGAATTTATTATGCCGGTTTTTTAGATGAATCGCAAATTGCAGAATTATTAAATAGATGTGATGTGTTGGTTTGCCCATCGTTGTGGAACGAGCCATTTGGAAGAGTGATTTTAGATGCTTATAAAAGTGGATTGCCAGTTATCGCTAGTAGAATTGGTGCGTTACCGGAAATTGTACAAGAGGGCAAAACAGGTATTCTAGTTAACCCAGGTGTAAGTGATGAACTGAAAAATGCAATGAATTGCTTTCTTGACAATAATGGCTTTTTAGAGGAGTGTAAAAGCAACCTCTTAGCGAAATTATCTGAATTTGAAATAAGAAAGCAAGCAAATACTTTTGAGAAAATATATACTTTAATTTTAAAGGAGAAAGACATTGGATAAGGTTGTGTATTATCCGCTAAATCATAAGAATCCTTATGTGGCTATAGTTACAGAGGCAATAAAGAATGCGGGATATGAAGTATATGATTTGGAAGACATAAAAAAGAATCATAAGCTTGCAAAAGAAATCAAGATAATAAATTTGAATTGGTTTGACTCTATTGGTGATTGCCAATTATGGAAGGCAATCGCTTTACTGATGAGGCAGTTGTTGAGGGTGGCGTATTATAAGTGGTGTGGAATGAAAATAATTTACACGATGCATAATAGGCAAGCTCATGACACAAAGTACAAACGTATAAACTACTTTTTAATGAAATTTTTGTGTAAAAAGGCGGATTATATTGCGGTTTTATGTACTTATTCTAAGAAAATATTGAGAGATTTTTTGTCGAATGAAGATATTGAAAAAAAGGTGCGTGTGATGTATCACCCAAGTTATGAAGGCGCATATTCTGAAAAAAAAATGCCTATTCCAGAATTGCCGAATAGTGTGAAACGTAATATGCACATTTTATTTATGGGAAGTGTAAGACCATATAAAAATATAGAGTTGATTCTTGAAGCAGCAAATAAATTACAAGGAAAGAATATAGAATTTGTAATTGCAGGAAAAGCAAACAATAAAGACTATGAAAAACTGATTCAAGACAAAGTGAATCATCTTTCTAAAGTGACTTTTATTCCGAGGTTTATTGAAGATTCTGAAATGTTTTCCTTTTATGATTGGGCAGATATTGTGCTAATTCCTCTCGATATTAAAAGTAGCTTGAATTCTGGAAGTTCTGTGCTGGCATTTACGATGGGAAAAACGGTTATTATACCTAAGATTGGAACAGTGAGAGATTTTCCTAGAGAATTAATGTTTTCGTATGAATATGAAAATGAATCAGAACATTTAAATGCATTAGTAGATAAAATAAACGAGGCGTTTATGAAGTGGTCAGATAACCCTAAATCTATTGAAAGAATGGGCAGCGAGATTAGAGAGTATTTGAATAATAATTTCTCAAAAGAAAAAACTGAGGAAAGATATCGAAAACTGTATCAGGAGGCTATTAAATGAAAATAATTCAAATTTTAGAGTTTATTTACAGGTGGGGGCTCCAACATCAATTGAATAAAAACGATAATATTTGGAAATTCAAGAATAAAACCTTGCCGCTTTCATCACAAATTGATTGTGAAAATGGGGCTCAATATAAAATTGAAGGAGTAATTTTGAGGGATAGATGTAGTGTAAGAGTCAGAAACGGAGGAATCTTAAATATAGGCAATAATGTTGCGTTTAATAACAATTGCACATTAACATGTAGAGGGAAAATAACAATTGGATCAGATACCAATATTGGACCCAATTGTGCGATTTTTGATCATGACCATGACTATATGTCAAAGAATAGAATGGAAAATTACAAAATTGGTTCTATACTGATAGGGAAAAATGTTTGGATAGGAGCAAATGTTACAATATTAAAAAATAGTGTAATAGGAGATAATTGCGTGATCGGCGCAGGAAGTGTTGTAAAAGGGAAATATCATAGTAACACTTTGGTAGTAGGTAATCCGGCAGTAGAAAAAAAGGTGATATGACGGTGATACATATAATCTTGGAGGTGTTTAGGTGAATAAAACAGTTAAAGTAGATAGTAAAAGTATAGAAGGGATTATATACGTAGCATTCCTGTTGGGATATTTACTGCAAACATCATATTTACCGACACAATTTAGAAGTATACGTGTTATTATGATCTCTTGCTATTGTGTGGGATATCTATTTTGTGCGTTTAAATTATTAACATCTAAATATACTGCCAAGTGTTTTGTGCTTACTCTTATATTTGTTTTGACTGGAATAGCAACACTTATTTCTAATAAGTCTATAGATTATATTATTGCATCAACTATGCTTAATTTTCTCTTAGTGACTATCTGTGTAAAAAGCATTAGCTTTGAGAAAATAATTAGAATTGATTTAATTGCTAAAATTTCTTTTACCTTGATTTTGGTAATACTGTGTTGTTGCAATGTTGTTAAAAATGTAATGACTACTCGCACAAGTGGAGCGGTTAGATATTCAATGGGATTTGCACATCCTAATCGCTTTGGCGCAATGCTTTTTCTAATAGCACTTTACCTTGCCTATGTCAGAAGAGAAAAACTTAACTTGAAAGACATATTTTTTCAACTTTTTATATTTGTAGTAACATATAAGCTAACAGATTCGAGAAGCAGTGAATTGGGAATTGCAATTGTAATAATATTTACGGTATTAAGTTTGTTACATAAGCGCAGAAAAAATAAGAATTTTAGCAAAACGCAAAGATATATAATTGTAATAGTTGCTATATCTATGATAGCAGCAATGTTTTATTTGGCTGCAAACTACGATTCAAACAACTCTAAAATGAGCATACTCAATATGTTATTTAATTCTCGTTTGGAATTAGGGGGATTAACGCTTAAGTATTATAAACCATCGTTGTTTGGTGCGGGAATTCAAACATATGCATGGGAAGATGTTTTATCACAGGGGATGTCGCATGCCTTGGTTGGATCAGATATTCTGTATCTGTATATCTATCTGAATTATGGAATTATCTCATTGTTTATATATTTATATGTAATAGTAGTAGCTATAATTTATGCTGCAAAAAATGATAAATGGGGATGCTTGAGTTTAATTATAATTTTGATGGTTTCGTGTATGGAAAATCAATATCTTCCGGTAGCATCAAATGTGTTCGTTTTGTATTTTGGAATGTATTTGAAAAATCCAAGAATGAAAAGAATACAGGTAGGAGCTAATAATGATTAAGAAATATAGTGATAATAAACTAATTGCACTTAATATGATATGGTCCATGGTGGCAGTTGCTGTGAATTATGCCATAACTTTTTTTATGACATCATATGTTACAAATACCGCTGGAGCAGAGGCTTTTGGTTTTGTGACGTTGTCAAATACGCTTACATCTTATATAGATGTAATTTCAATTGCATTAAACGCCTTTGCGTGCAGATATATATCAATAGCATTTCATAAGGGAAATATTGAGGAGGCAAATAAATATTTTAACTCTGTTATTATTGCAGATACTGTGTTGTCAATCTTTATTATTGCAATTGGAACGCCTACGATATTAAACTTAGAACACATTCTAAATATTTCAAGGGAATTAGTTGTTGATGTAAAAATATTATTTGTATTAACATTGTTTCGATATACTATTACCATTATAGGTACAGCTTTTTCGGTTGGAACGTTTATAACAAATAGAATCAGTCTTTCAGAACGACAGAAAAGTATTAGTTATTTAGTACAAGGTTTTTTTCTGATTTTTTTATTCGCCGTATTTGAGACAAGAATTTGGTATGTTGGAATAGCACTACTGATTGCAAGCGTGTATGTATTTGCAACGAATATACATTATACCAAAGTTCTTACGAGTGAATTAAGATTTAACATTTCAAAATTTGATACTGCCGCTATAAAAAAGCTTATTTCATTGGGGATATGGAATTCAATCAATAATTTTGGTAATATTCTTAATAGCGGATTGGATTTGATTGTAACCAATCTCATGCTTTCTCCGTTTGTGATGGGAGAGATATCGATTGGGAAAAGTTTGGGAACGATTTGTAATACATTATTAGAGTCTGCAACAAATTCATTTAGGCCCAAGCTTCTGCAAATATATGCATCAGGAAATACAGAAACTTTAGTTTCAGAGTTTAAAAAGGCAATGAAAACCACAGGAATGATTTCAAATATAATTTTTACGGGTTTTGTTGTCTGTGGTAGAGATTTGTTCCGTTTATGGCTTCCTACTCAAAATGCAGAGTTTTTATACATAATTGCAATAATAGTTTTGATGAGTGATATTATTATAGGTGTAGTAAAACCACTATATTATGTATTTACACTTACGAAGAAATTAAAGGTTCCATGTTTTATAACAATTGCAACTGGAATAATCAATGTCGTTTCAATGTATATTTTGATTAGATATACAAGCCTTGGTGCATATGCTGTTGTTCTTACAACATTGGTACTTAATTATGTCCATTTTTTTGACACTCCAATTTATGCGGCATATTGTTTAAAAGTAAAGTTGACTACGTTTTACTCCTCAATTATAGAACATTTTTTGACTTGTTTTATTCAAGTCTTTCTAATGTATTGGGCATTTCTTCGATTCCCAAACTGTGATAATTGGTTAACATTTGTATTGAAATGTGTAATGGTAGGCGGAGGAGCAATTGTGCTTAATGCTATAATCATATTTTTAGAAAAGTATTGGAATAGAAGACATGAACAAGCATAGGAAGGAGTAATTATGGTAGATAACAAAAAAAATAAAGAAATAGAATTGCTCCGCTTTTTTGCAACGATTTTGGTGGTTCTTGGTCACAGTGGGTTTTATATTATTACAACATCTGTTAGTTCTATGGGATGTGATTGGACAAAATATATTCTAGATGAAACAATTATTTACAAAATAATAGGATTTGGCACAAGAATTATATATTCGTGCCACATGCAACTTTTTATACTTATATCTGGAATGGTGTTTCAAATTTGCTTGAATGGTGGTAAGTATAAAACCGTTTTAGGATTATTAAAAAATAAAATTCCGAGATTGATCATTCCATATTTTTTAGTGTCTATATTGTATAATATTCCAATATTATGGTGCTCAAATTATTTTGGAGGGAGCGTTTACAATGTGATATTATATCTGATTGGATTTGGAAAGAATCATTTATGGTATTTGGAGGCATTGTTTATTATATTTGTTTTGACTTATGCTTGCAACTCTATTTTGATAGGATTTATGAAAATTCAGAAAAGAACAGCAATTGCTGTAATGATGATTCCAGCAGTGCTTATGTATTTATTGAATGACTATATAAAAATTTATGTGACAGAGATTGCTTATATAGATAGAGTTGCGAAATATTGGATGTGGTTCTTAATAGGTATGTTTTTTGTCGAATTTGAGGATAATATTAAGAGGGCGTTAAAAGACAAGACCATTTTGAAAATTAGCGGAGTCTTTGGCGCATGGATGTTTTCGTTTTTATTAGTAGACAAAGGTAAACGATTTTTTCTTTTTGAAGAACAAATATTTGGAATATTCTTTTGGTATTCTATTTGTTATTGGATTATCAATCGGTTCCCTAAGGTACTAAATAATAGAATTTTGAAATTGATAAACATGTATTCTATGGATATTTATTTATATGGAGTTCCGGTAAACTATATAATAATGACTATGCTAATACATATAGACGATGCTACACATATGAATAATATAACTAGCTTGTTTCTATATGTACTCCGAATTTTTATGCAAATAATTGTAGGCATTGCAATTCCAAGTATATTGAAGAAGTTAAAATACTGTAAGCAATCAATAAACGTTCGTCAGACCTAACAGAATCGTGGTGAATGGCGGTAAGTCCTGCATGGCGGGTTTTGTACTGAAGAACACTCTGTCTGATAACGGTGGTGTGACTCGTGGTATCTGCAAGATGGATGAGAATGGAAACCTGACTGAGGTTGTGGAAACCAAGAACATCGTGAAAAGTAAAGATGGAGCAGAAGCAGACGGCGTGACTGTTGATGTGAATTCTCTGGTTTCCATGAACATGTGGGGATTGACTCCGGAATTTTTAGATGTACTGGAAGAAGGCTTCGAGGAGTTCTTCGAGAAAGAAGTACCGGGTAATCCTCAGAAAGCCGAGTATCTGATCCCTATCTTCATTGGAGAATTACTGGAGCAGGGCAAGATGTCTGTGAAGGTTTTGAAAACCAACGACACCTGGTACGGAATGACCTACCACGAAGATGTCGCAGCCGTAAAGGACAGCTTCAAAAAAAGGTTGGCGGATGGCGTATACAAGGCTGACCTGTTCAGTGATCTGTAAAACGTGATGAATGGAATAGTTAGTTTACTCGGAAAGATCCTCACAAACATCCTGACTGCTCTGTATGAGCCGTTTGGATTTTCACTTCTGCTTTCATTCTTTACCATGTTCTTCTATCTATATGCTTATGAACCTTCCGCAGCAGGCAAAGGCTGGAAGAATGCCATAGTGACATGGTATCAGAAGTTCAAAGAGAGCGTGTTCTTTCGGAAGTTGTTCTTACTGGCCTTTGTGACATCAATGATTTTGTTTAGGACGTTACTAAACCGTAATCTATGGCTAAATCCTTTATCCGATGTTATGGGAGGTTGGGGAATCTGGGAGACAAAGAATGGTGAACAGGTTCTGACCACTGAGTGCATCGAGAATGTGATTATGATGGTACCGTTTTCAGCAGTAGTGGCGTGGACATTCGAAGAAAAGATAGGAAACGGCTGGAAGAAGATACTGTGGCAATGCGGAAAGATAGCGATTATTTTTTCGATAAGCATCGAGATGCTGCAATTATTACTTCGCTTGGGTACATTCCAGCTATCAGACATCTTCTACAACACAGTTGGCGGAGTAGTAGGTGGTTTGGTGTACTATGCGGTGATGAAGGTAAGAAAGTGTCTGTAAAACTGGATGAAATTGTGATATACTGGGAGCGGTAGCTCCCTACGCTGCTCGAATAATATCACACACCTCTCCGTGGTGGGCAGCAGGCAACGATCTATTATGATCGGCGAAGATGTGAGAAAAGAAAAATAATATTAGAAAGAAGGCTTAGACAGTGTCAAATGGATATAACGCAAAGACGGCTTTTATTAATAGTTTGCAGTCTGAAAAAATATCAGAAAACCTGAATGTCATTTTACAAAATACAGAAGCGCAAGATGATTTTTGGAATCTGTGTAAGTCGTATGCTGAAATTGGTTTGAATGCACCAAAATATCGAACGCCAGGAACTTGTGATGTACAAGGTGTGTTTCAATACGCAGATATTGATACTGCAAAAGATAACACAGTGGAGTTTATTCAAAAATATAATATTGATGATGTGGATGAGTTTTTTGATCTTGTAGAAAAAATGTATATCCATGCAGTTGAATTCAACGATAATAGACATAGAGGACTGGTTAAGCCAGAGCCGACATCAATGAGTGGTTTTGCTGGAAAATACTATAATTTTGCAGAAATGCCGGATGATGTATTTGAAGAATTGAAGAAAAATAGCTTGGATAAATTGAACATTTGATTTTAGAACTGACTATTCTAAATAGAAAGAAGGACACACCTATGCCCAGAACGAAAGGCAGCAAAAACCGTCCCAAAATCAATACTACCAAAGACTACGCATCCCAGATTGCAGAGAAGCAGGAGACTATTGCGTCTCTGAATACCGAGATCGCATCCATCCAGAAAGCGATTGAGGAGCAGAAGAACACATTGAAAGAGAAGAAGTCTGCTCTGAAGAAGGTCGAAAAAGAAGTGGCATCCCTGGAAGTGAAGAAGGCAAGGGCAGATGCTAAGGCCGCTGAAGAAGCTAAGAAGCTGAAGCCGAGAGTGTGGTTAAGAAGCTACTGGCCAGCGGGATGAGTGCAGACGAGATTCTGGAAAAGCTGAAATAAAAATATGAGCCGTGTGCGGAACACAGGCTCCTCCGGGAGCTGAGGCGCACACGGTATATTTTGAGAGTTGATATATAGTTTATAACGAAAATAAAATGAGATAGAAGAAATGGAGTGTGAGCAAAATGAACTTATCCAAAATACATCACATTGCAATCATCGTGTCTGATTACGAAGCTGCCAAGGATTTTTATGTAAACAAATTGGGCTTCTCTGTTATTAGGGAAAACTATCGCCCGGAGCGTAAGGACTGGAAGCTGGATCTTCGTGTTAATGAACACACGGAACTGGAGATTTTCGCTGAGGAAAATCCTCCGAAGCGTGTGAACCGCCCGGAAGCCTGTGGGCTACGCCATCTTGAGTTCTGCGTGGATAGCGTGGAGCAGACGGTGAATGAGCTGGCGGAGGTAGGGATTGAATGTGAGCCAATCCGCGTGGATGATTACACCGGCAAGAAGATGACTTTCTTCCATGACCCGGATGGACTGCCGCTGGAGCTGCATGAGTAATTATGGGAGAGAAAAGAGCGTATAAGCCCCGGAAGCCTGGTGGCGGTCGGAAGAAGTTGAAGCCAGACTACGATGCCGGGAAGAATCTGAAAGAGCAGATGGAAAGTGCTGTGGCGCTTTATGATTCTGAGATGTCCTTGCAGGCCATCGGCGATGCCCTGAACCTAAATCCTATCAAAGTCCGGAAGCTCCTCATCACAGCCGGTGTGTATGAATCAGATGTGGCAGAGAAAGTAAAAAACACTTTTGAAGAATACCGTGAAACACAAGACTACAAAACCTCCATCATCTCAACCGCAAAGGCGCTTAACCTTTCCAAAGCCTCCGTTACTTCGTACCTGCCTTATCAGAAAGGTGTGTACTTCCCAAGTACAGCAGAAAAGGAGAAGATCAGTGTTGGAGCAGAGCGGCAACGGAGATACAGAGCGATGAAGCGGTGGAGGGCATATCCGACAGAAGAAAACTTCTGGGGTGTGGTTATGGCTTATGCTGGTGTGAAATTCAAAACTTACTCAGGGTTGCCATTCTCTTACGAAATTAAAAAAGGCAGGAACGGCGAGTATACAAAAGAGCTGTGGATCGACCGCCGGGAGAAGAGTAAAAGTCTGGCGTGGAGCTCTATAGTTTTGGCTCTGGGAAATATAAAAGAAGAAGTAGTTGACCGTCCGAAAGCTCTGGGCGATATCCGGGGCGTGACTTACATCTACGGGATGTTCTATCGGTTTGGACTGATTGATGTGCCAGATGAAGTGAAAGAAAAGATGGGGCGCCCGAAAAAACGCAAAAAATAGGTTGCTATGTGCAAAAGTCTACGGTAATATGTGCCGTAACTGAGGAAGTGAATCTCAGTTGGGAAGGATGGTAGCATTATAGAAAAATTGAAGGAAATGCTGGAGGAGTATTTGAGGAAAACGGAGCCGGAGTATTATCTGCCGGTGGAGAACCTGCTTGATCTGATCTACGAGCATTACACGGAGAACAACCCAGTAGAGAAAAACACAGTTGCCGGGAAAGCAGCAAAAGCCAAAGAAAAGGAACTGGAAGAGTGGCTACGAGAGCTGGATGGTATGGAAAGGCTGGTTGAAGACTACGGCGGCCAGATTCCGCTCTGGGAAAAGATCATGGACCGACAGGGGAGCGTGTGCTGTGTGTGGGAAAAGACAGCTTTCGAGGAGGGGCTGAAAGTCGGGATAAGGCTTATGAGTGAAGTATATAGTTTGTAACGGAAAACTGTCTCACTACGAGATGTTGCACACAGTGGAGGTGTACTCATAATTATTGCTTGACATCATACATCTTTGGATGTGCCATCAAAGCAATAGGAGGTATGAGTATGAAGCAGATCAAAGGTTTTACAAAAGAGTACTATATCGAAAAATGCAAGGACGATGGCGGTGTGCCGATCCTGTATTCTAATATGCAGGAAGCAGTGAAAGCATTATGCGAGTATTCAAGAACCAGGGAATATGATGACTTTAAGTTATCAGAGGAAAAAGCAGAAGCAGGAATCAAGAGGAGCTCTAACGGTGATTGGATTTTGATGGATGATGGTTCTGTTCTATGGCGTAGCTATCCGAAGATTGAGGAAGAACACGCCAAGAGTGGAAATGTGAAGCTGCGGGTTTGTAGAAAGAAAGCGGGATTGTCTCAGTCGCAGCTTGCAGAAAAAGCCGGAATCAGTGTCCGGGTTTACCAGAATTACGAACAGGGTGTGCGCGATATTGAAAAAGCGCAGCTTTCAGTTCTTCTCAAAATCTGTATTGCACTGGACTGTAGAATGTCAGATATCTTTATGGATGAAGAAATGGTAAAGCTGGTCAAGAAATACCACAAATAAAAAAATGCCTCACTGTGAGATATTGCACACAGTGGGGCAGTCAATCATTCGTTATCCTCTGCTCGTATTCTGAGCAGTTCCTCTATTTCATATTTTGTTGCCAGTCGTACAGCTGGCTTTTCATCGTGTTCCACTGCACCACAGTCCGGGCAGCGGTCAGGAAGTGACTCGCTTTCAAAGCAGTAATGGCAGGCATCACAATAATAAAAGTTCAATCCATTGTCACCTCGCCTTCGTTGCAGTTCTTCATGGAATCCTTCAAAAAATCATTGTGGAGTTCAGGAAGAAACGGAAGCTGGTATCCCTTGTCTGCGAGGATGTTCAGCTTGAAATCCACGAAATGTTTCTCGATAGAGTTCATCCGGGCAATTTCATCCAGCGTGACCAACCCAGAGTGTGCGTACTGGAACTCCTGCAAAAGCTCCTGATATTTTATGGCGCGGTAAGCAGAGGAGCAGCGGGAAGGCAGATTTGCCTCCAGCTGTTTCTGGTCGGCAGCATATTCGTAGTAGCCGATCGGTTCCAGAACAGCATCGTCTGCCAGCAGCAGTTCGGCAGCAAAAGTATTGGCGCGCCGTTCTGCCTTTGAATTATCCAGACTATAAAAATAGGTGTCTTGAAATGCCTGACCGGAGCTGGCGTGTTTCCGGTCAAAGAGGGCGTGTCCCAGTTCATGAGCCATTGCGGATACACGCTGGGCATTCGTACAATTTGAATTGATGCCGATGTACTCACAGTTCAGCAGAACTGTGTAGTAACCAAAGTTTACACTAGAGATATTTTCCAGCGTGACTAAGCAGGGATAAAGAAGATTAGAGGAGAGTGTCAGATGAAAGATAATAAAAATATAAAGGTATGCTTGGTGGGTTCATCTGGCGGTCATTTAACCCACCTTTATATGTTAAAACCGTTTTGGAAAGATAAGAATCATTTTTGGGTTACATTTGATAAAGAGGATATGGAAAGCAAAATTCCACATATATTTTGGATGTTTTTACAGCTTTGTTTGGAATTGCTATATGTGGAAGTAAGTCTGGCTTGATGTTGGCTATTTTGCTTCTTTTGTTATGTAATATAGGATTGAAAAAAGCTAAATATATGATAGCAATCCTTGTGTTATTTTTGGGACTGTATATAACAGGCACGTTCGATTTAATTATATCACGTATTATGGATGGGCTTGCAGCGGGTGATTTGTCAACCGCAAGAAATTCATCACTCGAAACCTTAATGTTAAAGGGTATTGTCGATTTCAAAATGATGGAAGGACATGCTTTTAAATACGGTGATGTAGCAATGGTTGCGGCACTGGAATATCCATTTTTACAATGGTCATTCGTTTGTGGAATTGTATTTACAGTTGTTCAATATTTGATGTATTTTATCAAACCGGGAGTACAAGTACTGTTATCAAAAAAATGGAGTGTATTTATATGCATGCTTGTTTTAATGGCATTTTATAATGGAAATAACGGAATTGTATCATTTAATGATGACTTGTTGATTTATAGTCTAAATGTATGGCTAATTACGCAGGTGGCAGGTAGAAGAGATGAAGGATAGAAGAAAATGCAAAAAAAAATTAAAGTAATGCATATGATTTGGTCAATGGGAGATGGGGGAGCTCAGCAGGTAGTAATTAATTACCTGAGAGACTTCAATAATGATCCAGATATTGAAATCAAGTTATATGTATATACAAAACCAACAACTTCGAAGTATGATCAAGAGATTAAAAGAGAGGGGTACAATGTTGTTTATTTGAATAATCCAATAACAAAATTACAGATTCCATATATCAAAAGATTTTTCCAGAGACCAGTTTCAAAAAAAGTATGGGATCAAGTAATTAAAGATTATAACCCCGATGTTGTACATGTGCATATTTCAGCACTCCTTGGTGTAACGATGCCAGGAATTATAAAAAATAAAGTTCCAGTTCGATTTGATACATTGCATAGCAGTCCATATCGTTATACAGGAAAAATTAAAAAAATTATTTCAAATGCTTTTCAATGTCAAAATGTAATCCCTATTTGTGTCACAGAGGCACAGGTAGAAGAAGCAAAAGAATGGTATGGTATTACAAAGTATGAAGTTGTTCGTAATGGTATAGACATAGAACAAATCAGGAGAAAATGCTGCTCTAAACATGAAGGAAGAGAAGTATTTGGTCTAGAAGATAATTTATTTGTCATAATTGGAGTAGGAAGATTAAACTCGATCAAGAAATTTGACCTACTGCTAGAAGCTTTTGCGAAAGTTCACCAAGTACAATCTGAATCGATTCTAATAATTGCTGGAGATGGTGAAGAAAAAGATAGGCTTATTCATTTAGCAAAGAAACTTGGCGTAGAAAAATCTGTTAGATTTCTTGGTAACATCGCTGATGTAACAAAACTTTATTGTGCGGCTGATGTTTTGGCAGTTACATCTGATACAGAATCCTCATCATTGGTAGCAATTGAAGCGCAGGCATGTGGAACGAGGTGTGTTTTGTCTGCTGGTGTTCCAAAAGAAAGTGTTCTTTTGCAGCAGACACAAAAGCTGGGGAAAAATGCTACTTCGGAGACATGGTGTAATGCGTTACTGAACGATTCTTATAAAAATACGGCGGTAGCTCCATTGAAGATTATGAAGTGCATAATATGAGTAAAAAAATGAAGGAAATATATTTAAAGTATTATTCGGCGTATGAGGAGAAGCGAGATGTCGATACAAAGTAAAGAAGATTTATTATATTATTTGGAACAAGACCGTATTGCATTAAAGCGCCCAGCTGGTTTTGTGTTGCAAAAAGACAATATTTGGAAATTTGAAATTTTGCTCAGAAAGGCAGAGTACTATTGCAACTGTATGCCGGGCAAGTTGAAAAAGATTAGTTCTATTTATAAAAGAAGGCTATACAGATTGGTTGCAAAATGTGGAGGATTTTCCATTCCAATCAATTGTTTTGGACCTGGATTGTCAATTGCTCATTGTGGAGCTATTGTGGTAAACGATACGGCAAGAATTGGAAAAAATTGTCGTATTCATGAGGGCGTGACCATTGGAGCAACAGGAAAAAATGGACAGGCTGCAATTATTGGTGACAACTGTTTCCTTGCTACTGGTGCAAAAGTAATTGGAGCTGTGCATCTTGGAAATGATATTGCTGTGAGTGCTAATGCAGTGGTTACAAAATCTTTCTCGGAAGATAAAATCACCTTAGGGAGGGTGCCTGCAAAGAAAATAAGCAATCATTCATCGAGAGATTTCCTTGCAGACGGTTTGTTTGAAAATTAGTTTGAAAGGAGAACTAGCATGGTGAAAAAATTTATTATTACAATTGATACAGAAGGCGATGGGCAGTGGAATCCGGATGCGCCTTGTTCAACAGAGAATGCACGGTTTATCCCGCGATTTCAGGAACTTGCGGAGAAATTCGGATTTAAGCCCACATGGTTAACAAACTATGAAATGGCAGAAGATCCATTTTACATAGAATACATGACAGACTGTTTGAGAAGGGATACCTGTGAAATTGGAATGCATCTTCATGCATGGAATAATCCACCAGAGTATCCATTGAAAAAAGTAAATGATCAGAGGGATTATTTATTTGAGTATCCGGAAAACATTATGGACGAAAAGATTCGTGTTATTACCGAAAAATTGGAAAACACTTTTTCTACTAAGATGCTTTCACATAGAAGTGGACGTTGGTCAACGGATGACACCTATTTCAAATTATTAAAGAAGTAGCTCTGGCTGTAGTATTCGATCACTTTACAGGTGGCAGGAATGAATTCCAGTTCCCGGCGGACATATTCCTCGCCGATCAGGACCATCTGCGTACCACATACCGGACAGATCTGATCCTCTTCCGGAAGTGGGACCACTACTTTTTCAACTTTCAGGCCTTTGAAGAGTTCCTCATGTGCTGCCTTCTTTTTACGGGTATGCTCCCGGATTACCGTTTCGCCTTCCAACAGGGATGGATCCTGTTCCACTTCTGCTTCATCGAAGAGATTCTGCTGTCCCGGAATATCATCAGATCTTCTCTCGCTGGAGGGACCAAAGAGTTTTTTTGTCAGATAATCTACCTGTTCCTGAAGAGCTTTCTCATGACTGGTTTTTTCGTCAATAATAAGACGGAGAGCTTTGATCAGTTCCGTCTGCTCCGCTATCATTGTTTTCAGTTGTGATACGGTATCTTTCAGCTCTCGAAGCTGGATATCTTTTGCACTGGAAGCCATCGTTTCTCTCCTCGGATTTGATTCCTTTATTATACCAGAAAGGGGGCTTTTACTAAAGGAAAACAACGCCTGAAAAATGCCGGATTTACAAGGGATTTCCGGATTTTTCCATGCAGGATTTCTGCCAGGATCCACGAGCTTTTTATTCTGCTTTGAGGGCTTTTGGCTGGTCAATATCAATCCCGGACATCAGCCAGTCAAACTCCCGCCAGGAAAGATTCCGGACCTCTGACTGCTTTCTGGGCCATTGATAACCGCCGCGGACAGACAATCGCTTATAGATCAGAACGAAGCCATCCGGTTCGCGGAACAAGGCTTTGATCCTGTCCCGTCTTCTTCCACAGAAAAGGAAGAGAGCACTGGACGACGGATCCATCTTAAGCTGGTCTTCGATAACGGTGCAGAGTCCGTCAATAGATTTCCTCATATCCGTGTAGCCACAGACAATGTAGATCTTCTCAAGTCCGGAAATATCACCTAACATGAAAACTCCTGAAGCATGCGAAAAGTCCTGGTGAGCAGAACAGGATCCGCATCATTGTTGATGCGGACTGTGATATCCTTCATAGAAACTTCAATCGTATGTGAATTGTCAAGGTTCGAATTTAGCATCTGCGATGCGGTATGCTGTTCCGGAATGTGATCCGGAACAATGTCAATGGGAACCACGTCCTGTTTCGGGCGTGGAACCTCAAGATGGCCATAATTCGCCGCTGGGATCTGATCCGCTGCTGTTTTCCGACAACGGCTGACCCATTTGTAAAAGGTGCTTACTGCAATGTCGTTTTCACGACATCAGTCAGCATCTGTCATGCCGCTCTGACGGCATTCATTGATAAGTCTGATCTGTTCCACCATCGGAACGCGGGTCTTGCGAGTACCTGCCATAACCTATCCTCCATAATTGTAGTGAAATAATCTAAGTATCTATCAGCTGCAATTATAGGGGAAATCTAAGGATTTGAAAATCCGCAGGAATACTTGGCGCTTACCGTACAAAGAGCTGGCAAGTCAGTCGGACTTCGATCGATTCTAAAGGTTCGACTTATTTTACTTGACTTTGCAGACTATCTGATTTATTATACTCGTAAAGAAGTAACTTACGAGTTACTAACTCACGAGTATAATTATTGGAGGTGAGCAGATGAGTCAATTCTATTGCCGTGAGGATGAGCTGCGGAAACTGAATAAACGGTATGCAGGTGATAAGTTTGAGTGCATTGTCATCTACGGCAGACGGCGTGTTGGTAAAACGGCACTGATCAACGAGTTCTGCAAAGATAAGCCTACCATTTTCTTTTCTGCATTGAACACGACAGGAAAGGAAAATCTGGAAGCTCTCTCAAAGTCGATTATGAGTTTTGAGCGGCCGGATATGGAGTCTGCACCGGAGTTCAGGTCCTATGATGCAGCTTTGGATGAGTTGACAGCACTTTCAAAGGAAAAGAGGATTGTCTTTGTCATTGATGAGTATCCTTATCTTGCAAAAGCAAAACCAGCTATTTCAGCGATGCTGCAGCACATCATCGACCACAAATGGACAGAGTCCAAGATGTACCTGATTCTTTGCGGCTCCTCTATGAGCTTCATGGAGAGTCAGGTGCTTGGAAAGGAAAGTCCGTTGTATGGCAGACGTACTGGCCAGTTTAAGATTGAGCCGCTAGACTATAAAGAAACCGCTGTGTTCCACCCAAATCTGTCTGCAGAAGACAATTCCCTGATTTATGGGATCACGGGAGGAGTTCCCCACTATATCAATAAGTTGGATGTGCGAGATAGTGTGGATGAAGCTCTGTTGGATAATTTCTTTGACCGCTCCAGCTATCTGTATGAGGAACCGGGGAACTTACTGAAGCAGGAACTCCGGGAGCCGGCCATTTATAATGCAATCATTAAAGCGATTGCAGAAGGTGCTTCCCGAATGAACGATATCAAGATGAAGGTCGGCGAGGAAAACTCGGTCGTATCGAAGTACCTGAAAACGCTGATCGACCTTGGCATTGCGAAGAAAGAAACACCGATTACAGAAAAACCGGGTAAGAAAACCATCTATCTGCTGGCTGATAACTTCTTCCGTTTCTGGTATCGGTTTGTGCCAATCAATATGAGTGCCATTGACTCTGGCAGAATTGCAAAGACCTATCCACACGCTGTAAAGCAGTATCTTCCTGATTACATGGGTCTAATTTATGAGAAGATGTGTCAGGATTACCTGCTCTATTATTCGGATAGCTTTCCTATTGAGCTGAGTGAAATCGGCCAGTGGTGGGGGACAGACCCGAAGAAGAAAAAGCAGATACAGATTGATATCGTCGGAACTCCTGTTGAGGGCAAAGACTATATCATCGGTTCATGCAAATACCGGAATGAGAAAATCGGTGTGGATGAACTCGATTTGATTCGGGATTATGCCTCAGTTTTTGGAAAGGGCAACAACTATCACTACTATATCTTCTCGAAAGGCGGATTCACAGATGGACTTCTTCAGGCACAAGAGCGAGGTGAAGTTCGGCTGATAACGCTGGAAGACCTTTACAAGTAAAAATTCTAATCAACCCTGCTGGTGAAAGCTGGCAGGACATTTTTATACCCATTTTTAGTCTGTCTGCTCCGTGCAGATGGGCTTTTTTCATGCCGGCAAGGAGTGGTTACGCAAATGGCCTCCAGAATCCAGGGCATCACCGTTGAGATCGGCGGCGATACCACAAAGCTCTCCAAAGCACTGGAATGGTGCTAGAATATAAATAGTACAAAGGTTATGCAGGTCTGGTGGTTTATGCTGATGATTTTGTAGTGACATTCCAATATAAATCAGATGCAGAATGGTTCTATGAACACTTGAAACATAGAATGGAATACTTTGGATTAAGCCTTGAGGAAGAAAAGAGTCGTCTGATAGAGTTTGGGCGTTATGCGAAGGCAAGATGCCAGAAACTCGGAAAGAAGCCAGAGACCTTTACCTTTCTGGGTTTTACACACTACTGTTCCCAGAGCAGGAATGGTAGATTCAGGGTAAAGAGGAAAACCAGTAAGAAGAAATTTGCAAAGAAATGCAGAGAGATCAATCTGCTGTTAGCGAGAATGAGGACACACAGTCTGAAGGAGATTATAACAAAACTCAATCAGATACTGACTGGTTATTACCATTACTATGGAATCACTGACAATTCAAAGAGTATAACAGCATTCCGATATAATATTATGAAAAGCCTGTTTTATTGTTTGAATCGGAGAAGCCAGAAGAAAAGCTATAACTGGATAAGATTTCTCAATATGATGAATAACAGCTATCCGCTGGTAAGACCTCGGATCTATGTCAGTGTATATGAATGATAACGTGAACAATTCGTTTCGCAAAGAGCCGGATGCGGAAAAGCCGCACGTCCGGATCTGTGAGGGGCGCACGATCGTAAGGGGTGCGTCTACTCGACCCCTTGCGATTTTCTTAAAGAAAAAGGATCAGAAATAAAAGAATCCTGAAGTGCCAGCTTCAGGATTCTCAAGTCCGTTAAGGTGGACTATTCCGTTTGGGCTAGTGCTGTCTGTCATTTCTGTCTAACCACTTGCAAATATAGTAGCCAACTATAGATGCCAATACAGAAATAAGAAAAGCAATTATGTATTCCAAATAAGTCACCTCCCTCCGCTGGAAAGAGTCGACAGCAGATCCATGATAGCATAAAAATATATTTTGAGCAATTCATATTTTCAAGTTGATTTTAAAAGAAAAACGTGTTAGTATATGAATAGCTAAGAAAAGCAATTATATTTTCAAGTAAGCCAGAAAAATCTAGAGTGCCAGCTCTAGATTTTTTGCTATCCACTGAATATCATCGACTGGCTTTTGGGATGATGTCACTGTGTAAAAACTACCTCAAAGATCGTTCCGCCGGACGGGCTGGACTGAACGGTTATTCTGCCGTCATGTACGCGCACGATTTCACGAACCAGGGCCAGCCCAAGGCCTACTCCGCCAAGCTGGCGGCTTCTGGATTTATCTACGCGGAAGAATGGTTCAAATATGCGTTCTTTTAATTCAGCCGGGATTCCGCTTCCGGTATCTTCTACGGACAGGCAGATGTTTTTTCCACTCCGATATGCGGTTACGGTAACCTGTCCGCCGAAATGGTTGTATTTGATTGCATTCTCAACAAGATTGTATACCATCCGGTAAATCAAAATGTCACTTCCGACCATCGTGGTATCTTTACAGTTCCCGATCAGTTTTATCTCCTTTTCCTGGGCAAGCGGTTCCAGATCCACCAGTACTTCATCGACGAGGGCGTCAACGGCAATGGTTTCATCCCTGCTTACTGTTTGAAGCTCACTCATATCGAGCAGTGTCTTGACCAGTTTGCTGAGTCGGCCGTTTTGCTCCGTCACCATTTTCAGTGTTTGTAAGGTGTCGGCGTCATTGCCCGGATGCGGGGTGGAATGGTATAAATCGAGCTGTACCTGCATGACGGACAATGGGGTTCGAAGCTCGTGTGCTGCATTTGCCGTAAACTGTCTCTGGATTTCAAAAGCCTCTGCAAGACGTTCCAGCATCTTGTTATACGAAATACGAAGCTGGTCCAGTTCTTTTACTTTGTTTTCTTCAATTCGCGAATCGGCCAGATTCTGTGCCTGCACCTCCTCAATTTTTTCAGAGAACTCACGAATGGGCCGAAGTGCATGGCCACTGATAAAATAGGTAGCTACACCGCCAAGAAGGGCCAATAAGGCGGAAAGGATCAGGCTGTTTCTTTTGTAGTCTGCTTTATTGTTGTACACCTGAACAGAGAAATCCTTGGCAAATTCATCCCACTTGTCCTCCGGAATGCTGATATAGATTTGATCGGAACCGTCTGCGGTACCGTCTCCGCCCTGATCTCCGGCATCATCGCCCCGGGCATCTACGGTCTCCTGCAGGGAATCGATATAATAAATTCCGTTTTTATAGACAAGCAGGGTCAGACATCCACAGATGACCGCAATATACAGGGTAATGATACAGGTAAGTCTCCACTGCAGTGATATTTTTTTCATCGGTCGGACTCCTCTCGTATTTGATATCCTTCGCCTACTTTATTTAAAATCGGATCGTATCCAAGTACCGCCCTGAGCTTTCGGCGAAGCGAAGACATATGGACGCGGATGGATCCGCTGAAGCTGTCCACGGAGGCATCCCAGACATGCTCGATCAATTCTTCCTGACTTACCGGTCTGCCAAGGTGAAGAAGCAGATATTCCAAAATGCCGTTTTCTTTTCTTGTCAGGGGAACCAGGGTTCCGTTGGCATAGGCCTCTCGTTTGATGGTATCGAATTTGATCCCGCCACTTTCCAGACAGACATCCTTTTGTACAAATTTTCTTCTCGTCAGACTGCGGATCCGCGCTTCCAGCTCCTGCAGATGGAACGGCTTTTCCATATAATCATTTGCCCCGGCATCGAGTCCTTCTACTTTGTCTGCAATCTGTCCTCTTGCAGATAAGATCAGCACCTTCGTTTCTTCGTTTTCCTTTCGGAGCTCTTTTAGAAGATCCATTCCGTCCATGCCGGGCAGATTGAGATCCAGGACAATCAGATCATAATTTTCTGCCAGGATGCATTCCAGAGCCTCTGCCCCATCATAGCAGGTATCTACCTCGTACCCGGCGGCGTACAGACTTCTGGCAACTGTGTCACACATTTGTTTCTCATCTTCCACGATTAATAATCTCAAAATTTTTTTCACCTGCCCATTTCTTAACAATGATTTTACAACAGCTATTGTATAATATCAGAGTCAGCTGGTCAATCAATAAAATCAAAGGAGCAACCACATTTTGAAATGCAGAAAAATATCTCAAATTGTTCTAGTTATCACAGGCATAGCGATGATGGGCTATGGCGCCGTCAGAGGGGAAGCGGCTGCTGTGCTTGGGAAAGCAATTAAATTATGTCTGGAGTGTGTCGGAATTGGATAAGAAAAAGAAGTTACGATCAAAGAAAATAGCCGGAATACGCGGGTGGATCCAGGCAGCGGCCACACTGCTTACCAATCCTCATATCCCCAATTTTTTTCAGGGCAAAATATATCAGGGCAAAGCGAAAACGGTATGCGTACCGGGACTAAACTGTTATTCCTGTCCTGCCGCGACGGGAGCGTGCCCCATCGGAGCCTTTCAGGCGGTTGTCGGATCATCCAAATTTAAGTTTTCCTACTACATAACCGGGTTCCTGATTTTACTCGGCGTGACACTGGGAAGATTCATCTGTGGTTTTTTGTGCCCGTTTGGATGGTTTCAGGATTTGCTTCACAAAATCCCCGGAAAGAAATTCTCTACGGCCAGACTGAAGCCGCTGCGGTATCTGAAATATATCATCCTTGTTGTTTTTGTGATTCTTCTGCCGATGTTTGCAACGAATTCGATCGGGATGGGAGATCCGTTCTTCTGCAAATATATTTGTCCGCAGGGCGTTCTGGAGGGGGCGATCCCGCTTTCCATCGGAAATGCCGCAATCCGGTCTGCACTGGGCAAGCTGTTTTCGTTTAAATTCGGTATTCTGATTACGGTTGTCGTGCTCAGCATCTTGTTTTACAGACCCTTCTGCAAATGGATCTGTCCTCTTGGGGCAATCTATTCCTTATTTAATAAGGTAAGCTTTTTACATATCACGATTGAAAACAGCAAATGTGTCGGATGCAATCAGTGTTCCAGGGCATGTAAAATGGATATCGACGTGTGCCGGACTCCCAATCATCCGGAATGCATCCGATGCGGAGCCTGCATCAAGGCCTGCCCGAAGGATGCGATCCACTATCAGTTTCTGGGAAAAACGTGTCAGAAAAAGGACACCGGAGATCAACAGTCAGAGATCAGAAACCATTGATCAGCAGCAGATCACGAAGCATCGAAGGATGATATTGAATTCTTGTTTTTTACATTATACTATCTTAAAAGGAGCCATAATTTATGAAAACCAAAAGAACTTTTATCCCTGTTTTTACACTCAGCGTAGCATTATTACTTACCGCATGCAACGGAAAAGAGGCTGCAGACACAAAGAAAACGCAGACAACCCAGACGGAATCCGGCACAGAAGCTGTTACGGGATCTGTTGCGGAATCCGGAACCGAAACGGCAGGGGCTTCCGGCACAAAGCTGGACGATTTATATCAGCAGGAGAACCAGATTTTTTCAGATCATGCGGACGTATGGAACAAGGTGTTTGGCATGATGAATAAAAGCACGGCTGATCCGAGCGGAAATTATGGGGATTATCTGGCAGACACGGTTGAAGCCAACAAGGACTCTTTTTCTGAGGACGAGCTGAATACACTGACGGATGATATTGCAACGATACGAAAAATTGAGGAACAGATAGCGGAAATGGAAAACGGCAGTACAGCATCGGAAGATACCGACGCGAAAAACGATTCCGAAGAGGCGTCTCCGTTCCGGGATTTCTCGGGTCAGGATTATGATGGCAACACAGTTGACGAAAGTCTGTTTTCCCAAAATGCGGTAACGGTCGTGAATTTCTGGTTTACCGGCTGCAAGCCTTGTGTTGCTGAGTTATCCAAGCTGAACGAATTAAACGATGCAATCAAATCCATGGGAGGCGAGGTTGTAGGCATCAACACAGAAACCTTTGACGGAAATCAGGATGCGATCAAAGAAGCAGCAGCGGTTCTCGAAAGCCAGGGTGCGAAATACCGCAATCTTTCCATTGATTCTGCTTCCGCGGCAGGAAAGTATGCTTCCGATATTATGGCATTTCCTACCACAATCTTGGTCGATCGAAATGGAAATATTGTGGGAGAACCGATGCTTGGCGGAATTGACAATCAGGAGAATTATGATACGCTGATGAAACAGATCCAGTCTGTGATAGATGCAGACAGCGCGAAGTAAGACGAGAACTGCGGCAGCCAAAGGAAGCAAGCGATACCGCAAAGTGGGGCTTGCGGATTGCGGAAGTGATTTAGGGCTTGACATTATAGGAAGGGAGTGCGAAAAAGCAAAGTTACGTTTTTTCGCACTCCCTTTTCATAACAGGATTTTTTTCAAATACATTTACAAGACGAGGTAGCAGGCAAAGGAAAAAGGAACGTTTCATTTTCCATTTTGTTATGAATGGATAGTCCGTTCTGAATCCGCAGGTTTCATGGAGAGCGTCAGTGATTTCCTGACGTTCATATACCGGCATGAAACCCTGTTCTTCTATATCCGCAAATTTTATGTCTTTTAAAGTGTGAAGTAATTGTTCTGTGGTATAAGTCCCTTTCAAGGAGCGGTTTAATAACCGGATGAAAAATATTGCGGTGGCTCCTGTTATTCTGGAAGATGGAAGGCTGTCCTTTTGTGTTCCGGGGGATGATGGTCCTCCGTGGTCCGTGGTGTGGAACCTGACTGGAAAGATTGTTTTGGACGGGGATGATTATATTTACGAAAGCATCGGTCACCTGGTTGGCTGGTGCTTTTTTCGTGGGGAAATGGAGGTGGCGGGATGACGTATGAGTCGGGTCGAAGGAGATTGTGAAGGGTTCCGGATATATTTCCAGGCAGTGCTGGAAGAAAAGGCGAACCATATTTATAAATAACCACATTGGGGTCAGACCCCATTACTGTTGTGGGAAACTTTTGGGCGGTTCCTGTTTTTGGGCTTGAAATTCGAAAAATCTTTATACAATCTTAATGCCATGGAAAAGGTATTTATACGTTTTTAAAACGGAAGTCTCTAAAATAAGGAGGAATCAAAAAGAAGGAGTAAAAAGAGAAATGTGGAGTATAAAACTGCGATACAGGAAACAATGGTCGTCGTTTGAAATTATCATTCTTGGATTTGCGGGGGTAATTCTGGCAGGAGCACTGCTTTTGATGCTTCCTGTGGCTTCGCGGGAAGGAAATGTAACGCCATTTACAGAAACACTGTTTACTGCAACATCAGCCGCCTGTGTGACAGGACTGGCAGTCAGAGATACAGGAAGCTACTGGTCCGTCTTTGGACAGAGCGTGATTTTGCTGCTCATTCAGATCGGCGGTCTTGGTGTGGTTACGATCGCTGTTTCGATTGCGATGCTTTCCGGGAGAAAAATTTCCCTGATGCAGCGAAGCACGATGCAGGATGCGATTTCTGCCCCGAAGGTGGGCGGAATTGTGCGCCTGACGCGTTTTATCCTCAAAGGAACCTTTGGAATTGAACTGTTGGGGGCGTTGTTTCTTCTGCCTGTTTTTTTACGGGATTACGGCGGAAAAGGAATCTGGATGGCGTTGTTTCATTCTGTATCCGCATTCTGCAATGCAGGATTTGATCTTCTTGGAAAAACGGATCATCTGTATCCGTCCCTGACTTCTTATGTGGGAAATCCACTGGTTAATCTTACGATTATGGGGCTGATTGTAACAGGTGGAATCGGATTTCTGACCTGGGATGATATCTATACAAAAAAATACCATTTTCGTCAGTACTGCATGCAAAGCAAGGTGATCCTGCTTACAAGTCTGTTTCTGATTTTTGTTCCGGCGGCCTTCTTTTTCTTCCGGGATTTCGCCGGAATGCCGGTCAAGGAGCGGACGCTCTGCGCATTGTTTCAGTCCGTGACAACAAGAACGGCCGGATTTAATACGGCAGATCTTTCCGGGATGACAGGTGCTTCCCAGGCGATTATGATTGTTCTGATGATGATTGGCGGAGCACCGGGATCAACGGCTGGCGGAATGAAAATTACCACATTTGCCGTGCTGACAGCTAATGCGTCTGCTACGTTCCGTCAGAGAGAGGACACACAGATGTTTGGACGCAGGGTGGGCCAGGAGGTATTAAAAAATGCATCTACGATTCTGATGATGTATCTTTTTCTGGTGCTGATGGGAGGAATGGTGATCAGTGTGGCAGAAAATCTGCCGATTTCTGAGTGTCTGTTTGAGACAGCATCTGCTGTTGGAACGGTTGGCCTGACGCTTGGAATTACGCCGCAGCTCGGTGTTCTTTCGAAAGGAATTCTGATCGCACTGATGTTTCTTGGAAGGGTTGGCGGTCTGACGCTTGTTTATGCTGCGATGCCGGGGAGAAAGAGCGCACATGCAAAAATGCCGCTGGAAAAAATAAATGTAGGATAAGAAGAGAGGAAGAGATGAGATGAAAAATATTTTACTGATTGGAGTAGGAAGATTTGGGAGACATATTGCCATGCATCTGAATCAGCTTGGACATCAGGTGATGGCGGTAGACCGAAATGAGGAACGGATCGACGCCGTGATGCCGTATGTGACAAATGCACAGATCGGTGACAGTGTCAATGCAGACTTTCTGCGATCCCTTGGTGTGGGAAATTATGATGTCTGTATTGTGACGATCGGAAGCAGCTTTCAGGATTCGCTGGAAACCGCGTGTCTTTTGAAGGAGTTGGGCGCAAAATGGGTCGTGTCCCGGGCAGAACGGGATGTACAGGAAAAATTCCTGTTGCGGAACGGAGCGGATCAGGTTGTTTATCCGGAAAAACAGATGGCAAAATGGACAGCAATTCGTTACAGCTCGGATCATGTGTTTGACTATATTGAAATTGACAGTCAGTATGCGATTTTTGAGGTTGAAATCCCGGAGAACTGGATTGGAAAAAATGTCGGCCAGCTGGATATCCGGAAAAAATACGGTATTAATATTCTGGCAACAAGAAAATATGGAAAAACAGATGTTGCGGTGTCTCCGGAGACAGTTCTGGATGGCGATGCTACCATATTGGTTCTTGGTGAATATAAAGCGATCCAGAAATGTTTTCGAATCTGAAAGAGAGGTGATTTCTGTGTTAAGTGTAGGACTGCTCTTCGTTACCCTGGTCGGTTTTTTGTCTGGAGGTGTGCTCGTGGATCAGATAGAGACATTTTTCACGGAAAACAGAAGAGAGGAACCGGAAACGGGACAAAATTTCACGGAAAACAGAAAACAAGAACAGGGAACGGGAGAAAAAAAGATTTCCTGACTATAGCTTTCTCTTCATTTATGATCTACAATAGGAGGTGGGGTGAGACAGTTGGAAAAAGAAAAACAAAAAAAAAGAGCATATCCTGGTGTGTCTGTCCTCTTCGCCATCCAATGAAAAAATTATTCGGACTGCGGCGCAGATGGCACAGGCGTTTCAGGCCGGCTTTACGGCATTGTATGTGCAGACAGCAGAAAAAACAGAAAAAACACCGGAGGATCTGGCAAGGCTGCAGAAGCATGTTCGTCTGGCAGAGCAGAGCGGGGCAGAAATTGTAACGACACACAGTGAGGATATTGCCCTGCAGATTGCAGAATACGCAAGAATTTCCGAGGTGACGCGGATTGTCATTGGAAAGAGCATGATGAAGCAGGGCTATTTCCATCAGCGAAGGGTGTGGACCGAGCGTCTGACGGATCTTGTGCCTGATCTGGAAATTCACATCATTCCAGACTCAGACGTGTACCGGAGATATCAGAAACGAAAAAAATTTCTGGAGTGGATGGAGTTGCCTTCCTGGAAAGAACTGATGCTTACGGTTCTGATTCTGGCTGCTGCGACCGGAATTGGAGAAATCTTTTTTCGGCTCGGTTTTACCGATGCCAATATCATTACCGTATATTTGTTTGGCGTCATGCTGACATCTATTCTGACCAGCGGTTATACCTGTAGTGTAATCAGTTCTGTGGCAAGTGTTATCCTGTTTAATTATTTTATGACAGAGCCAAGGCTTTCGTTGTATGCGTATGGTTCCGGCTATCCGGTGACCTTTGCGATCATGCTTGGCACTTCAATCCTGACCAGTACGCTTGCTTTAAAATTGAAAGAAAATGCAAAGCTTTCTGCACGAGATGCCTTTCGAACCAAGATTCTTTTTAATACCAGCCAGCTTCTGCAAAAGGCAGAGGATGCGTCAGAAATTTTTGATATTACGGCAACGCAGCTGATAAAGCTTCTGGGAAGAAATCTGGTTGTGGCGCCGGTAGAAAAAAAGAAAAACGGCATTGTGCAGGGAACTCTTTATAACGCCGAAACAGGAATAAAATCAGAAAAAGTTTTTAATGTGAAAGAACAGGAAATCCTGCAGTGGGTTCTGAAAAACCGGAAACGGGCGGGAGCTATGACAGAACGTTTTTCTGAAGAACCGTATCTGTACCTTTCCATCTATGCGGCACAGAACAGATATGGTGTGATCGGCATTTTCATCGGACAAAAGCCACTGGATGCGTTTGAGAACAGTATCCTGCTTTCTATTCTGGGAGAGTGCGCCATGGCACTGGATCGGGAACAAAGTGCGAGAGAAAAAGAAGAGGCGGCAGTCATGGCGAAAAATGAGCAGCTTCGGGTGAATCTGCTGCGGACGATTTCCCATGATCTGCGCACACCACTGACATCAATTCTCGGCAATGCAGACTCTTTGATCAGTAACTTTGACGCACTGGACGAAGGGATGCGGAAACAGATTTTTTCGGATATTTATGAGGATGCCGGATGGCTGATTGAACTGGTGGAAAATCTGCTTGCGCTTACGAAAATAGAAGATGGAAGTGTAAAACTGCAGTTATCCGATCAGGTGGTTGAGGATGTAGTCCGTGAGGCGCTGCGCCATGTAGAACGGCGGAAAAACGAACATAAAATTACGGTGGACTGCGGGGAAGATGTACTGCTCGCCCGCATGGATGCAAAGCTGATTGTACAGGTATTGGTAAACCTGATCAACAATGCAGTAAAATATACACAGGCAGGATCCAAGATCCGGATTACAGCCGGAAAAGAAGAAAAAAACGTATGGATTGCGGTGGAGGATAATGGACCCGGCATTCCGGCGGAGTGCAGGGAGCATGTATTTGAAATGTTCTATTCCGGAAAAAATAAGGTGAGTGACAGCCGCAGAAGCCTTGGCCTTGGGCTGGCGCTGTGCCGCTCCATTGTAAATGCGCATGGCGGGGAACTGGTGCTTCGTGACTGCGCTCCGCACGGCTGTCATTTTCGTTTTACGCTGCCGCTCAGTGAGGTGAATTTAAATGAATAAGACATTGATACTGGCCGTGGAAGACGATACGCCGGTCCACAACCTGATTACGACAACACTGAAAACACACGATTATAAATAACCACATTGGGGTCAGACCCCATTACTGTTTAGAAATTTTGTTCTTGTTTTGGCAATTCTGACACTGCAGACTGTGCTGAATGACAATATCAAAACGGCAGAAGATGTTGAAACTTATCTGGGTCTTAACACCCTGGTCGTTGTTCCGGATTTTGGAAGCAAAAAGAAATCCAGAAGACGAAGAAAAGACTGAACATAAACACAGAAAATTAAAAAGGAGCATCTCCGGTTTCGAACTTGAAACCTGGAGATGCTCCTTTTTCGTATGCTGCAGAATGAAAAATTATTCTCCCGCCACCGTCACATCCCGCAGCAGTACCGCACACGGTACCACGCGGTTGTTTATCTGCTGTGTCTCTTTCGAGAAAGTCAGATTTTTCAGCACATCGTCATAACGGGCGGAAAGTGATCCGCTGGTTGTCGGATGGGAGGTGGTTCCGTCGCTCTCATACGCGAGCCTGATCTCACCGCCGCAGGTGCCGCTTACGGCATCCATATCAAACGCACTGAAATCGGTGATTTCTATATGCGGCATGCTGCGCAGCTCGTCGAGTGTTTTCGAACCGCCTTCAACTACCATGTTATTCATGGAAGTAGTATCCTTCATGCCGATATAATGGGCATGCTGAAGGCTGCCCCAGTAGGAGCGGCAGATGCCGTTTTCAAACAGAACGCGCTCGGCTACCGGCATACCGGTTTCGTCGTACGGCGCGTTTTTGGCAGAGCCGTCGAGCGTCGGCACGAGGCGGATATTCAGCGGATCGGCATCCGCGCCGGTGATGGCTTCACCGATTTTTGCCTTTGCGACGCCCATGTACTGATAAGAAGCGTTGGTATGCATGGCAAAATACTGGAAGAAACTGCCGACGGCATTTCCGGTCAGGAGAACATCAGCATGCTCATTCTGGCGGGTCGGAACAGCATTCAGACGCTGGCGGCCGGTGTGGAACATTCCGCGCACTTCGGCGATGATCTTCTCGGCAGATTTGTCGGAGAAGCGGAGATCCTTGTAGATCTCAATCTCATGATCATCCTTGCGGGAGTTTGTGACAACCTCGATCTCGCAGTCAAAGCCGGAGAAGGTGACATCGACACCGCGGGAATTGCGGATGTGTGTCTGCTTCTGGTTGACGAAAATCTCATAGGAGTTTACGCGGGAATCCTCTTCCGCCTTGATTTCCTGCATAGCCTGCACCAGTTTTACGAGTTTAGCGGTAAGATCGCGGGAAGCATCAGCCATGTCGGCGCTTGCCTGGGCATCCGATGGCTCTGCAACAGGGTACCATGGGTTCTGCACAAACTGTGCGGCGAACAGCGCCTGGTCAATTTCCTGCTTCATTTCTTCGCGGGAAATGCCCTGGTGGATCTCTTTTTCTGCGCTTCCGCGGAATTTTCCATCCTCACTGTCGACAAAGACGGTCAGAAACGTATGAGTTACTTTTTTCGCGCGGCTCATGTCGAGCTTCTGACCGATGAAAAATGCCTCGCGGGATTCGGTCTGCTCTTCGCGGATCAGAAAGTCGCTGGCTTTGCTTGTTTTTAATACATTGTATAATTCGTTCATCAGCCTAACCTCACTTTACATTTCAGATACGGGCCGCCATCGCTGACTTTGACCCATTCTTTGTGACCTTTTCCGCACATGCCGGAGCCGAAGAGCTCTTCTTTGTCGGAAACCATGGAGATGCTCTTTAAGAGATCCGGAACGTAGCCGGTCAGGGTGACAGGAGATACGACTTTTCCGGTCAGCTTACCATCTTTGATCTCGCGGCCGAGTCCGACCATGCACTGGATGCCCCAGTGTTTCGGGTCTTCCATACCGGACTGAACGCTTTCGAGAAGATAGCCGTGATCAATCGAAGCGATCATATCATCGAGTTTGTCTGTGCCTGCGGTGAAGTAGGTGTTGGTCATACGGGAGTAGACTTTGCGCTCGAAGCTCTCGCGTTTTCCGTTTCCGGTCGGCGTGGTGCCAAGGCGGAGTGCGCTTACGAGATCGCTGATGCCGGTAACGAGTGTACCGTGGTCGATGACCGTGGTGTCGGTGCCGAGCGTTCCCTCATCATCAAAAAGATAACTGCTGACCTGCTGTGCGCCGACTGCTCCGTCGTGCATGGAGGAGAGCTGGGAGGCAACAGGCTTGCCGATATACTCTTTGGCGAGTGCGCGGTCTTTGACAAACATATCCATCTCGACACCGTGGCCGAATGCCTCGTGTGCAATCACGCCGGTGACATCCGGTGCGGTGATGACATCGTACATGCCAGGGATGACCGGATCGGAGTGGAGCTTGTCGTACAGAACGGCGATGATTTCCTCAACAATCGCATCCATCTCATTTAAGATTTCCACGCCTTTCAGGCCGGAGCAGGAACGGTACGACATATTCTGTTTTCCGTTTTCTGTGCCGATTGCGGAAAGGGAGCCCTCCGAGAAAGCGTAGGACTGCATCAGATCCTTTTTGGAGGAGAGGAACAGCTTGTTGACACGGGCAAAGCTGACGGTACTCTGGAATTCCAGAATTCCTTCATGGGCAGCGCCGGCGTCGCAGAGCTTCCGAAGGTGGGAGAGAATCTCCTCTGCGGAGACGGTCTCCGGGTCAATCTCGATCTCATTCTGCATTGTTTTTTCGATGGCTTCTTCCTGCACGAGAGGAGACTCCATCTGCGCGATGCCGAGTGCCTTTAATGCCTGAAATTCGGATTTCAGCGCGGAAGTAATTTCCTCCGCAAGATCTGCGGCATCGGTGAGGTTGTTGAAGGAATATTCGGTGTAGGAACCGTCCTGCCATGCACGGACAACGAAGCCGCGTTCACAGAAGTGATAATCGCTGACGGTGGTCTGATGCATGCTGACGCGGTAGGTCGTACCTTTGACATCGGTGCAGAGCACGCTGACGTAATCAAATTCGCGTTCGAGCAGACGGATCAGTTCCTGAATCTGTGGTTTGATTTCCACAAGATAGGATGACATTGGAACCTGCATAAGTTTGGTGTCCTTTCTGGAGCCTGCCGGAGTGTTCGATAGAGAACCTGCGCCGGGGCTCAAAATAATAGAATCCGGAAAAAATAGTTTCGAAAAAATCCCGAACATAGTTTCATTATAGAAGTTGGAAATGGAAAAAGCAATAAAAAAAGGTTGACAAAATGAATTTTGATGATATACTTTGAATATCAAAACATTTGAAAAGAAAAATGTTTGAGAATGAAATAAGCAAGAGGACAGTAAGGTGAAAAACGGCAGAATTGCGGGAACCGGTTCTTACGTACCGGAGACGATATGGAAAAATGAAGATCTGGAAAAGATGGTGGAGACGAGCGATGCCTGGATCCGGGAGCGGACGGGAATCGGTGCGCGCCACATAGCCGGGGAGGAGACGGTTGCCCAAATGGCAGTAAAGGCGGCGAGAAGAGCGCTGGAAAATGCCGGGATCTGTTCGACAGAACTGGATCTGATTCTCGTCGGAACCTCCTCGTCGGAGAGCATCTTTCCGAATACCGCCTGTCTTGTGCAGGATGAAATCGGTGCCTTCCGTGCCGCCTGTCTCGATGTCAGCGCCGCCTGCACCGGATTTCTTGCGGTGTATGAGCTGGGCCAGCTGTATATCCGGAGCGGCAAGGCAAAAAACGTGCTGCTGATCGGCGCGGATGCCCTGAGCCGCCTGGTGGACTGGAGTGACCGCGGAACCTGCATTCTGTTCGGGGACGGCGCGGGAGCCATTGTGCTGACGGCGGAGGAGCAGGAGACAAAAGCGTGCGAAAAGATCCATTCCGATGGAGAAAAAGGCGTGTCGCTGACCTGCGAAAAGGGAACGTATCTGCAGATGGACGGCCGTGCCGTGTTCCAGTTTGCTTTATCACGCGTGCCGGAAGTCATCCGCGAGGTGCTGAAAGAAGCCGAGGTGCCGGTCGAGGAGATTGATGTCTTCATCCTTCATCAGGCAAACAGCCGCATCATCGACGGCGTGGCAAAACGACTGAAGGCGCCGAAAGAAAAATTTCCGCGGAATATCGAAGCATACGGCAATACATGTGCGGCGAGCATTCCGATTCTGCTGGATGAGTGGAACCGGTCCGGCAGAGCCAAAAAAGGACAGAGAATCGTTCTCTCCGGTTTCGGAGCAGGACTGATCTGGGGCGCGGCGTACCTAGAATGGTAAGAAACGCCCATATAAAATAAGAAGAATAAGAAAAAAAGTGAGGACAAAAACATGTTAGAAAAAGTAAAAGAAACCGTAGCAGAAGCACTGGGAGCAGACATCGATACCATCACAGCGGAGACTTCCTTCAAAGAGGATCTCGGAGCAGATTCCCTGGATCTGTTTGAAATGGTCATGTCCCTCGAGGACACCTGCGGCGTGGAAATCCCGACCGAGGATCTGGAAACGATGGTAACTGTCGGTGATGTTGCAGAGTATCTGGAGCAGCACAAAAACTAAGAAAGATCGGGAAGCAGGAGGAAGCGATTCATGATCACAGAAGTGACAAAATTACTCGGGATTCAGTATCCAGTCATTCAGGGCGGCATGGCCTGGGTGGCGGAGCATCATCTGGCAGCGGCAGTTTCCGAGGCCGGCGGCCTTGGCCTCATCGGAGCATCGGCGGCACCGGCAGAGTGGGTTCGGAATGAAATCCGCGAAGCAAAAAAACTGACGGACAAACCGTTCGGCGTCAACATCATGCTGATGAGCCCGTATGCGGATGAGGTGGCAAAAGTGGTTGCCGAGGAAGGCGTAAAAGTCGTTACGACGGGCGCAGGAAATCCGGAGAAATATATGGAACTGTGGAAAAACGCTGGTATCCGCGTCATCCCGGTGGTCGCTTCCGTGGCTCTTGCAAGACGAATGGAGCGTGCAGGCGCAGATGCCGTTGTGGCAGAAGGATGTGAGTCCGGCGGCCATATCGGCGAGACGACAACGATGGCACTCGTTCCGCAGGTGCAGATGCCGTAAAAATTCCGGTCATTGCGGCCGGTGGAATTGCGGACGGACGCGGCATGGCAGCAGCCTTTATGCTGGGTGCCGAGGCGGTTCAGATGGGAACGCGTTTTGTCGCTTCGAAAGAGGCCGTTGTGCATGAAAATTACAAGCAGCTGGTGATCAAGGCGAAAGATATTGATACCCGCGTGACAGGCCGCACAACCGGTCATCCGGTGCGGGCGATCCGAAATGAGATGACACGCCATTATCTGGAACTGGAAAAAGAGGGAGCTCCGTTCGAAGAGCTGGAAAAACTGACGCTCGGCGGTCTTCGAAGAGCCGTTGTGGACGGCGATGTCAAAACCGGAAGCGTGATGTCCGGTCAGATTGCAGGTATGGTAAAAGACGAGAAAAGCTGCAAAGAAATCATAGAGCAGATGATGAAAGAGATGGAAGAACTTCTGAAAGGAGCACCGGCGCGGTTATGAGTAAAACAGCATTTATGTTTCCGGGACAGGGTTCCCAGTGTGTCGGCATGGGCGCGGATTTTTATGAAGCATGTCCGAAAGCGAGAGCCGTCTACGATATGGCATCCGAGCTGATCGGGATTGATATGAAAAGACTCTGTTTTGAGGAAAATGAACATCTGGATCAGACAGAGTTTACCCAGATAGCACTGCTGACAACCGGAATGGCGATGGAGCAGTCCATCCGGGCGTGCGGCCTTACGCCGGATGTGACAGCGGGCCTCAGCCTTGGCGAGTACAACGCGATTGTGTCCGCCGGCGGTATGGAAATGGCGGATGCGATGAAGGTCGTCCGCAGAAGAGGCATCCTGATGGAGGAGGCCGTTCCGGCAGGCGAGGGCGCGATGGCGGCGGTGCTCGGCATGGAAGCTGCAAAAATCGAAAAGATTTTGAGCGGGATTTCCGGCGCCTACATTGCCAATTACAACTGCCCGGGTCAGATTGTCATCACCGGATATGAGGCGGCAGTGGCAGAGGCTTCGGAAAAGTTAAAAGAAGCAGGCGCAAAGCGGGTACTTCCGCTGAACGTAAGCGGCCCGTTCCATTCCCCGATGATGGAAGCTGCGTCCAAGGGGCTGACCGAAGCGCTCGAGGGCGTCGGCTTTATGGAACTCGCGATTCCGTATGTAACGAATGTAACCGGCCAGTATGTGCGTGACATTGCACTGACACGCGGCCTTCTGATCCAGCAGGTGGCATCCGGTGTGCGGTGGCAGCAGAGCATCGAGGCAATGATTGCGGACGGCGTTGATACCTTCGTGGAGATCGGACCGGGAAGAACACTGACCGGCTTTTTAAGAAAAATCAACCGGGATGTAAAAGGTTACAATATCCGCACCTATGAGGAAATGCATCAGGTGTGCGAAACTTTATTATAGATAGTGGATTATGCAGCAGGAGAATGAGATGTTAAGTGGAAAAACAGCAGTAGTAACGGGCGCATCCCGCGGAATCGGGCGTGCGATTGCAGAAAAACTGGCGGCGGAGGGAGCCTTTGTTGTCATCAATTACAATGGTTCAAAAGAGGCGGCCGAAACCGTGCTTGCGGGAATCCGCGCGGCAGGAGGAGACGGCTGTGTGATGCAGTGCAATGTATCGGATTTTGCGGCGTGTGAAGCGTGGATGAAGGAAATTCTTGCTTTGTATGGGAAAATCGATATTCTGGTCAACAACGCGGGCATCACAAAGGACGGCCTTCTGATGGGCATGTCGGAGGAAGCCTTCGACCGTGTCATTGAGACAAACCTCAAGGGAACGTTCAACTGCATCCGCTTTGCGGCACGGCCGATGATCCGTCAGAAGAGCGGCTGCATCATCAACATGGCTTCTGTGGTCGGCGTGGCAGGAAACGCCGGACAGGCAAATTATGCGGCATCGAAAGCAGGTGTGATCGGCCTGACGAAAACAGCGGCACGGGAACTGGCATCCCGCGGCATCCGCGTCAATGCGATTGCGCCGGGCTTTATTGAGACCGATATGACGGAGGTTCTTTCGGATAAAGTGAAAGAAGCATCCGTATCCCAGATTCCGCTTGGCCATTTCGGAAAGCCGGAGGATGTGGCAAACCTGGCCGCATTTCTGGCATCCGAAGCGGCAGCTTACATCACCGGACAGGTGATTCACTGCGACGGCGGCATGGTGATCTAAGAAAAGGAGAGTTGGAATGAAGAGAAGAGTAGTCATCACAGGGCTGGGTGCGGTAACCCCGATTGGAAATACCGTGGAGGAATTCTGGAACGGCGTCCGCAAGGGAGCCTGCGGAATCGGAACGATTACGAAATTTGATACAGCAGAATATAAAGTACATCTGGCAGGCGAGGTCAAAGGCTTCGTGGCAAAAGAGCGCATGGATTTCAAAGCGGCAAGACGAATGGGAACCTTTTCCCAGTATGCCGTTGCAGCAGCAAAAGAAGCGTTTGCAGATGCCGGCATTTCCATGGAGAATGAAGATCCGTTCCGCGTCGGCGTTCTGGTGGGCTCCGGCGTCGGTGATCTGAATGCATGCGAACAGGCGAAAGCCAAAATTGATGCCGGAAATCCGTCCCGCGTCAACCCGTTTACCGTTCCGGTGATGATTGCGAACATGGCGGCGGGAAACGTTGCGATTGCACTCGGCGCGAAAGGAAAATGTACCAGCGTGGTGACGGCGTGTGCGACAGGAACGCACTGCATTGGCGATGCCTTCCGCGCAATTCAGTACAACGACGCGGACATCTGTGTGGCAGGTGGTGCGGAGAGCGCAATTACGCCGGTCGGCGTGGCAGGCTTTTCGGCACTGACCGCACTTTCCGAGTCGGAAGATCCGCTGCGGGCTTCGATTCCGTTTGATAAGGACCGGAACGGTTTCGTCATGGGCGAGGGCGCCGGCATTCTCGTACTTGAGGAGCTGGAGCACGCGAAACAGCGCGGCGCGAAGATCTATGCAGAGGTAGTCGGATACGGCGCAACCTGCGATGCGTACCACATTACTTCTCCATTGGAAGATGGAAGCGGTGCGGCACGTGCGATGGAGCTTGCGATGGAAGAAGCGGGAGTAAAACCGGAAGAAGTTACTTATATTAATGCACACGGAACGTCCACACATCACAACGATCTGTTTGAAACGCGTGCGATCCGGAAAGCCTTCGGTGATGCGGCAGACCATGTGCTGGTCAACTCGACGAAATCGATGGTCGGTCATCTGCTCGGCGCGGCAGGCGGTGTGGAAGCTGTTGTCTGTGCGAAATCCATTCAGGACGGCTTCGTGCATCAGACGATTGGAACAAAGGAAGCAGATGCGGAATGCGATCTGAATTACTGCATCGGCGCTCCGGTGGAAACTGATGTGAAACTGGCAATGAGCAATTCCCTTGGTTTTGGCGGCCACAATGCGGTGCTGCTGTTTCAGAAATATGAATAAAGCGGCATCGTGTTCCGGTGCAGAAAGGAAAATAAGATGGAATTAGATCAGATTTTACAGTTGATTGATAAAGTTTCGGATTCTTCGCTGACCGCGTTTGATTACGAGGCTGATGGGATCAAGATTGCCATGGAGCATGGAAAAGCAGCTCCGGTGCAGGTGCAGATGAGCGGGGTTCCATCCGGTGCCGGTCTGCAGATGGCCGAGATGATGGGCGGAGCAAATGGCGTGACAGTGAAAGAAGCAGCCATGCCGGAGAGAAAAGAAACGGCAGGAAAAAATAATACAACGGCTGAGGAGCACAGTGAAGCAGAAGAAGGCGTTTTTGTGACATCCCCGCTGGTCGGAACGTTTTATACAGCTCCGGCAGAGGATGCCGAGCCGTTTGTGAAGGTCGGCGACACCGTGAAAAAGGGACAAGTCGTAGCAATCGTGGAGGCCATGAAGCTGATGAATGAGATCGAGAGTGAAGTGGACGGCGTGATTGCGGAGGTTCTGGTGAAAAACGGCGAGATGGTTGATTACGGAAAACCGCTGTTCCGGGTAAAAGCGTAAAGCCGGGACGAGAAAGGAAGCAGCGAATGAACAGTTTGACAACGAAACAGATTCAGGAGATTATTCCACACAGACATCCGTTTCTGCTGGTGGATTACATAGAAGATTTTGAGCCGGGCGAATTCGGCATTGGGTATAAATGTGTGACGTACCGCGAGGATTTTTTTGCGGGTCATTTTCCGCAGGAGCCGGTGATGCCGGGCGTGCTGATTATCGAGGCGCTGGCGCAGGTCGGTGCGGTTGCGATTCTTTCTCTTGACGAGAATAAGGGAAAAATTGCATTTTTCGGCGGCATCAACAAGTGCCGCTTTAAGGGAAAAGTGAAACCGGGAGACAAGCTTCGTCTGGAGACGAAAATTATCCGCCACAAGGGACCGATGGGCGTCGGGGAAGCGGTTGCTTCGGTTGACGGCAAGGTGGTCGCGCAGGCGGAACTGACCTTTATGGTGGGGGCAGCACAATGATTCGAAAAGTTTTGATTGCAAACCGTGGGGAGATCGCGGTCCGGATTATCCGGGCATGCCGTGAGATGGGAATTCTCACGGTTGCTGTTTATTCGGAGGCGGACCGGGAGGCACTGCATGCGCAGCTCGCGGATGAGGCGGTGTGCATCGGGCCGGCACCGTCGAAGGACAGTTATTTAAATATGGAACGTATTTTGAGTGCGGCGCTTGTGACGGGGGCGGATGCGGTTCATCCGGGATTTGGATTCCTGTCGGAGAACAGCACGTTTGCGCGGAGATGCCAGGAATGCCACATTACGTGGATTGGGCCGTCGCCTGAGGTGATGGACCGTCTGGGTAATAAGTCTGAGGCGCGAAATACGATGCAGGCAGCCGGTGTGCCGGTGATTCCGGGGACGAAGGAACCTGTTTTTGACTGGGAGACGGGTCTTTCTGAGGCCGACCGGATTGGTTTTCCGGTGATGATTAAGGCGGCGCTTGGAGGCGGCGGCAAGGGTATGCGCATGGCGGAGACGCGCGGGGAGTTCCAGAGTGCGTTTCAGACGGCGCAGAAGGAGGCTAAAAGTTCGTTTGCGGACGAGACGATGTATGTGGAGCGGCTGATTCGTCATCCACGTCATGTGGAGTTTCAGATTATGGCGGACTCGTTCGGGAATGTGATTCATCTTGGGGAGCGGGACTGCTCGATTCAGAGGAATCATCAGAAGATGATTGAGGAGTCGCCTTGTGTGGCGATTGATGACACGCTGCGGGAGCGGATGGGCTCGGCGGCGGTCCGGGCGGCGAAGGCGGCGCATTATGTGAATGCGGGGACGATTGAGTTTCTGCTGGAGCCGGACGGGAATTTTTATTTTATGGAGATGAATACGCGGATTCAGGTGGAGCATCCGGTGACGGAGTGGGTCACGGGGATGGATCTGATTCAGGAGCAGCTTCGGGTGGCTTCGGGGATGCCGCTGTCGGTGACGCAGGGGGAGGTCCGGCTTTCGGGGCATGCGATTGAGTGCAGGATTAATGCGGAGAATCCGGCGAAGAATTTCAGGCCTTGTCCGGGGAAGATTACGGAGATGCATCTGCCTGGGGGATTTGGAGTACGGGTGGATACGGCGGCGTATGACGGGTATGTGATTCCGGCGTTTTATGATTCGATGCTGGCGAAACTGATTGTGCATGGGAGGACGCGTGAGGAGGCGATTGCGCGGATGAGGAGTGCGCTGGGGGAAGTCGTCATCGAGGGAGTCGACACTAACGTTGATTATTTGTATTCTATTTTAAATGAAGAGGAGTATCTGGCCGGGAGGGCGGATATTGAGTTTGTGGAGCGGTTGACGGAGAGATTGTGAGAGACGGACGCCGCCCGGCAGTACAGCAGAGGGGGACGGCGCGGTTTCAGAGGAAAGAAACACTAAGGCCCCCAGCATTTGCTAAAACCATTTTCAAAAATCAAAAACCCGCTGTCGCTCAGACAGTTAGATTTTTGAAAATAACGCAAATTCTGGAAGCCTAAGTGTTTCTATAGCAATCCCCGAAAATAATGCAAAAAATTCAGCACCGCAGAGCGTGAATTACTGCGTCACAGATTTTCGTCGTACCCCGGTACGCCTTCAAATCTGTTCCTTGCAATTCGCGCTCTGCAGCACTGCCTTTTTTGCATTATTTTCGGGTCTTGCTATAGTTCCTCCTGCAAATGCGCCGTCCCCCTCTGCTGTACTGCCGGGCGGCTGAGATCAGACACACGACTGGGAGAGTGTGGTCAGCGACACCGCGGGGCGGTGCGGCTGGGATGACAGGAGTGAGCGGTGAAGAGAGAATGAATGCCTCGATGGGTGAGGTGTGTGGTTGGAAGATTGTTATGGTGACAATAGAGTGAAAGTGTTATGACGTAAGGAGTGATGGTGGTATGATGCTGGGTAAGTATTTTAAGAAGACGGTGTTTCGGAAGGAGCACACGGCGGATGGGGTGGTGCCGGAGGCGCCGCAGGGGATTTTGAAGAAGTGTAATGCTTGTAAGGGGGCTATTTTTACGGAGGATGTGAAGAGGAATCTTTATATTTGTCCGAAGTGTGGGAATTATTTTCGGGTGCATGCGTATCGGAGGATTGAGTTTCTTCTGGATGATGGGAGTTTTGAGGAATGGGATCAGGGGATGACGGCGGGGAATCCGCTGGGGTTTCCGGGGTATGAAGAGAAGGTGAGGGCTCTGCAGGAGAGAACAGGACTTACGGAGGCTGTTGTGACTGGTAAGGGACGGATCAACGGGATGGAGACGGTGATCGGGGTCTGTGATGGCAGGTTTATGATGGCCAGTATGGGTGAGGCTGTTGGGGAGAAGATTACGCGGGCGGTGGAGAGGGCGACGAAGCTCTCGCTGCCGGTGATTTTGTTTGCGTGCTCGGGAGGGGCGCGGATGCAGGAGGGGATTGTTTCTCTGATGCAGATGGCGAAGACGTCGGCGGCGCTGAAAAGACACAGTGATGCGGGGCTTTTGTATGTGAGTGTGCTGACGGACCCGACGACGGGCGGCGTGACGGCGAGCTGGGCGATGCTGGGGGATATTATTCTGGCGGAGCCGCATGCGCTGATCGGGTTTGCGGGACCGAGGGTTATTGAGCAGACAATAGGACAGAAACTGCCGAAAGGATTCCAGCGGGCGGAGTTTCTGGTGGAGCATGGGTTTGTGGATCGGATTCTGCCAAGAGAAGAGGCGAAAGAGGTGCTGTCGGAGATTCTGCGGATGCATGGGAAAGATATCGAAGTTTCCTCGGAAGTGCTGACTTTGGGGGATGGAGACGTGAAGCGGTCTTTGGCAGCACCAGAAACGGGAGAGAAAACATCGGCTTGGGACTGTGTGCAGAAAGCGCGGAAAAAGGACCGACCGGTGGGAGAAGATTATATTCGGGAGCTGTTTCCTGATTTTATTGAGTTTCATGGTGATCGACTGTATGGCGATGATGCGGCGATCATCGGCGGTATTGCATCGTTTGACGGCACACCGGTCACGGTCATCGCCGAGGCGAAAGGCGCGGATACGAAAGAAAACATCCGCCGCAATTTCGGCATGCCGTCCCCGGAGGCTACCGCAAAGCCCTGCGTCTGATGAAACAGGCCGAAAAATTCCACAGGCCTGTTATCTGTCTCGTAGACACCCCAGGCGCCTTCTGCGGAATGGAAGCCGAAGAACGCGGCCAGGGCGAGGCGATTGCGCGGAACCTGTATGAAATGTCAGCGTTAAAAACGCCGGTTCTTTCTATTGTCATTTCAGAAGGCGGCAGCGGCGGTGCACTGGCACTCGCCGTGGCGGATGAAGTGTGGATGATGCAGAATGCCATCTACTCCATCCTGTCGCCGGAGGGATTTGCAAGCATCCTGTGGAAAGACGGCAAACGCGCGCCGGAGGCCGCCGAGGTGATGAAGCTGACGGCGGGGGATTTGAAGGAACTGGGAATTGTAGAAGAGATTGTGGAAGAGCCGGGGGAGTTTACGGTGGACACAATGCCAGTGGTGTGTGAAGAATTGAGAGGCAAAATTCTGAGATTCCTGGAAAAGTATGAGAAGATGGATGGGGAAGAACTGGTAGAGGAGAGGTATCGGAGATTTCGGGATATGTGAAAAGAAGATTTTGACATATTCTGAAATACATGATATTATGATATTGAAAAGAGTGCTACCGATAGACGGTTAGTCCATATTTATTGGTTTATGTAAAAATAGTCGCCAAAGTTTGCAGGACTGGGCGGCTATTTTTGTGATTTCGCAGTATCTTTGCCGAAGTTGTATCCAAGGCTAAAGCAGGTTAAGCCGAAACTTACAACTGCTATGAAGTCGATAATACTCATGGCTTAGCCCTCCTTTCCAAGGAATTCCCATATAAAGGGTTTCTATGTAATCGGAGAGTCACAGTCCCTCCGTAGAAGGACTAACCGCCTACCGTTATGGCAGCACCCGTATATTGAGTATAACATCAATGGATTGACGGATGAACTGAAGGCGCAGCGTCGCCCTCCGTGAGGGCGTGAGTTGAAATGATGCGTCCCCACACAACCGGCCCGATTCCTTTGTCGCCCTCCGTGAGTTGAATCTTCAAACATTGGCGGAATTATTTAGAGTATGATGTATCACACTTCGTGAGTTGAAATAACAGCAGTTATTCTGCAAGCAGAGGAGCGTTCTCTCAGGAGTGAAATGTGTTTGACATGAAAGTTAAATAATGTTAATCTATAACTAGCGTAAGCGACAACTAACCGCTCATGTATTCGCAAGAACCATGAGCGGCTATTTTTCTATTTTAATATTCGGTGAGAAAGGAGGAAAATTATGAAGAGTCCATTTAAAATATTTTGGATCGTACTCGGCTTTCTGTGCCTGGGATTTGGCACCATCGGCATTGTGCTTCCGATTCTGCCGACAGTTCCATTCTATATGGCGACCCTGTTCTGCTTTGCGAAAAGTTCGGAACGGCTGCACAGCTGGTTTATTGGAACTCAATTATATAAGAAGCATCTCGACAGCTTCGTACAGCATCGGGCGATGACGGTAGGAACGAAATGTAAAATTATCGGGATGGTAACGGTTGTGATGGCGATCGGCTTTTTTGCTATGAAGAATGTGCGATCGGAAGAATCTGTATTGCTGTGGTATGGATGTGCCATATTTTGTATTTCTTCCTGCGGGTCAAAACCGTAAAAACAGAAGATCATATCCTAGGAGAAACAAAATGAACAAAGTAGAAAAAAAGCGGCAGAAAGAACAGTACGTCGTGGAAGAGATGATCCGCCTGTACTGCCGGAAGAACCATGGAAAAGAGGGGCATGCATCCGGCGGGATGTGTCCGGAATGTCAGAAATTAGCGGACTATGCAAAACAGCGGAGCCAGAAATGTCCCTTCATGGAACAGAAAACATTCTGCGCAAACTGCAAAGTACACTGCTACAAGCCGGAAATGCGGGAAAAGATCCGCGCCGTTATGCGGTTTTCGGGGCCGAGGATGCTGCTGTATCATCCGATTTTAGCTATCTGGCATTTGATTTGCAGCATGAGAGAGAAGCGAAAAGCAAAAGCATAAAAGAGAGGTACTTATGATTAAAACAAGACTGGTGGGGCTGCTGTCCCACGCGAAAAAGTATATCGTGTACACGATTCTGTGGCAGTGGGCGGCGCTTCTGTCGCAGGTGATCGCGGTATTTACGGTCGCCGATCTGCTGGAACGGGTCGTGTATGGTGCGGTAACGGCAGCGGCTGTGAAACGGACGATTTTTACACTGGCAATTGTTGTTGTGATCCGCTTTTTCTGCGAGCGGATGGGCGCGCGGTCGTCGTATCTTGCGTGTGTGGATGTGAAACGGATTCTGCGTGAGAAAATTTATGAGAAAATGCTGAAACTGGGGGCATCCTACAGCGAACAGGTATCATCCTCGGAGGTCGTACAGGTATCCACGGAAGGCGTGGAGCAGCTCGAAACCTATTTTGGAAAGTATCTTCCGCAGCTGTTCTACAGCCTGATTGCGCCGCTCACCTTGTTTGTGATCCTCTGCCGGGTGAGCATGAAAGCGAGCGTGATTCTTCTGATCTGTGTGCCGCTGATCCCGATTTCGATTGTGGTTGTGCAGAAGATTGCGAAGAAGCTGCTGAACAAATACTGGAGCATTTACACCGGCCTTGGCGATTCCTTCCTTGAAAATCTGCAGGGTCTGACGACATTAAAAATTTATCAGGCCGACCAGCAGAAAGCCGACGAGATGGATGTGGAATCCCAGAACTTCCGCCGGATCACGATGAAAGTTCTGACGATGCAGCTCAACTCAACGAGCGTGATGGACATCGTAGCATACGGCGGCGCGGCGGTTGGCATGGCGGTGGCGGTATCGGAATTTCTGAAAGGAAACCTCACCGTGTCCGGCACACTCTGCATTGTACTGCTGGCGAGTGAGTTTTTCCTGCCGCTGCGTCTGCTCGGATCGTTCTTCCACATCGCGATGAACGGCATGGCGGCGAGTGACAAGATTTTCAAAATCCTTGATCTGCCGGAGCCGCAGGCGGGAGAACGGACGCTGCCGGACGGACCGCTGGATGTCGTGTTGGAGGATGTGCATTTTTCCTATGAAGAAGACCGGGAAATTCTGAAGGGCATCGACCTTACACTTCCGGCGGGCAGTTTTGTATCGCTGGTTGGCGAATCCGGCTGCGGAAAGAGTACGATTGCGGGTATCCTTGCGGCAAAGAACCGTGGATATACAGGGCGCATCACCCTGGGCGGTGTGCCGCTCTCGGAAGTCGCTGAGACGGATCTGATGAAGCACGTTGTTCTGGTCCGCCACAACAGTTACTTATTTAAAGGAACCGTAGAAGAGAACCTGCGCATGGCGAAACCGGATGCGACGAAGGAGGAGATGGAGGCGGTTCTGCAGAAAGTCAATCTGCTGGGATTCTTACAGATACAGAACGGACTGCAGACAGAGCTTCTCGAAAAAGCGGGAAACCTCTCCGGCGGCCAGTGCCAGCGTCTTGTGATTGCGCGGGCGCTGCTTCGGAGCGACAGTGCGGTGTATATCTTTGATGAAGCCGCATCGAATATTGATGTCGAGAGTGAAGAGCTGATCATGAATGTGATTCATGAACTCGCAAAGACGAAAACGGTATTGCTGATTTCCCACCGCCTTGCGAACGTCGTACAGTCAGATCAGATTTATTTCCTGAAAAACGGTACCATCTGCGAGCGTGGAACGCATGCGGAACTGATGGAACAGAACGGCGCATACCGTCATCTGTACGACAGCCAGATGGTACTGGAAAACTATGGAAAGGAGGGGAATGCATGATGAACGAGAAGAAAAATACAGCAAAACGCAGAAGCGCCCTCCGGATTATGGGAAGCCTGATCGGGCTGGTGAAGCCATTGCTTCATATTATGATGGCGGCAATTATTCTTGGAACAATGGGATATTTATGTGCGATCTTCCTGACGATTCTGGCAGGACAGGTCATCGTGCATGGCTTACTGACGGGCGCGGCAGGGACGAGCCTTTCGGTGCAAAACATGTGGCTTGTACATACCCCGGTAAAAACGATACTCACGGTGATGATCGTGATCGCGGTGCTGCGCGGCATTCTGCATTATGCGGAGCAGTACTGCAACCACTTTATTGCTTTTAAACTGCTGGCGATCATCCGCCATAAAGTGTTTGCAGCTTTGAGGAAGCTCTGCCCGGCGAAGCTGGAAGGACGGGACAAAGGAAATCTGATTTCGATTATCACAACCGATATCGAACTTCTGGAAGTATTCTATGCGCATACGATTTCCCCGATTGCGATTGCAGCATTAACTTCTCTGATTATGGTATGCTTCATTGGAAGATACCATGTTCTGGCAGGGCTGCTTGCACTTGCGGCGTATCTGACGGTCGGCGTTGTGATCCCGATGTGGAACGGAAAGCGCGGAAGCCAGAAAGGAATGGAGTTCCGGACAGGCTTTGGCGAGCTGAACAGCTTCGTGCTGGATTCCCTGCGTGGCCTCGACGAGACGATTCAGTACGGACAGGGCGAAAAACGGAAAGAGCAGATGTCAGGGCGGTCGAAAGAACTGGCTTCTGTGCAGGAAAACTTAAGGCGCATGGAAGGCTCCCAGCGGTCTGTCACCAACATGGTGATTCTTCTGGCATCGTTCGGCATGCTGGCACTGACGATCTATCTTTACACGAAAGGCGGGATCGGATTTGAGGGAGTCCTGACCTGCACAGTCGCGATGATGGGTTCCTTCGGCCCGGTCGTGGCGCTGTCCAGCCTGTCGAATAACCTGAATCAGACGCTGGCAAGCGGCGAGCGTGTGCTTTCCCTTCTCGAGGAAGCGCCGCTGGTGGAGGAAATTCCGGGAGATGCGGCATCCGGCGGTGACCACGCATTTGCAGGAGCCGAGGCGCAGAATGTAACGTTTGCCTACGAAGACGAGACGATTCTGGATCAGTATTCGCTGAAACTGGAACCGGGAAAAATCACCGGCATCCACGGCGCGAGCGGTTCCGGAAAATCGACGATCTTAAAACTTCTGATGCGCTTCTGGGATGTCCAGACGGGGCGCGTTTCCGTGGACGGAGCCGATGTCCGCAAAATCCCGACAAAGCATCTGCGCGATATGGAAAGCTATGTGACGCAGGAGACACACCTGTTCCACGATTCGATTGCGAACAATATCGCTATTGCAAAACCCGGCGCGACGCGGGAAGAAATTATGGAGGCGGCGAAGAAGGTGTCCATACATGATTTCATCATGACACTGCCAAACGGCTACGACACCGAAGTCGGAGAACTCGGCGATACGCTGTCCGGCGGAGAAAAACAGCGGATCGGTATCGCGCGGGCATTCCTGCATGACGCATCCATGATCCTGCTGGACGAGCCGACATCGAATCTTGATTCCTTAAATGAAGGAATTATTCTGAAATCCCTGAAAGAATCGGCAGAAGAGAAAACCATTGTGCTCGTATCGCACAGAGTGTCCACGATGAACGTCGCGGATGTGGTATATGAAATGGAAAATGGCCGGATTTCCTGATTTTACAGCACTTGACAGAGAAAAGACGATGTGCTACACTAACAGTCGTTAAAGAAAAGACAATTAAATATCGATGTGTAAGGTGTCGGACATACGTGTCCGGTGAAAAGGGAAGCAGGTGTGAATCCTGCACGAACTCGTCACCGTATTTTGCAAGCAGGGGAATGATCCACTGGGAAACCGGGAAGGAGACCGATGCGCTGGAGTCAAATCCTGAAGCAATGAGCCGGGAGACCTGCCTTTCGCAGTACAGGAACGTTACGTTCGTGCCACGAGGAACTGGCAGTACAAAACAGGAAAGCGGACATTTGCCCCACAGCGGGTGAGATGGTTTTCTTTGTGATGAAAATACTGGAAGCCCCTCGTTGAAAAACGAAAGGGCTTCTTTCTATTTACGCGGGCAACGAGCCAAAGTCCGTGCTTGCACGAGACCTTAGCGACTGCAGCGATAACTTGAGAAACTCGCGGAGCGTGTTTCTCATAGTTTGAAATGTAAAACGTCCCCGATATTGGTTGTTGCAAAGATACCAGCAAATGGGAGGAAAACAAAAATGAAAAAGAAACTTGTAGTCGCTTTAATTTCAGCAGCTATGGTAACATCTATGCTCGGCGCATGCGGAAGCAGCAACGCATCCAGCAGCAGCGCAAGCAGCACAGCAACAAGCAGCGTAAGTGCATCTTCCGCATCTGAGGAAGACACCACAGCAGCAAGCAGCAGCGTAAGCGCATCTTCTGCATCTGAAGAGGTATCCGCAGATGCAGACCAGGAGGCAGCAGATAAAGTGGCAGCTTTGATTGACGCAATTTATGTACAGGAAAGAAATGATAACACCGACGAGCAGTGCAAAGAAGCAAAAGAGGCATGGGATGCCCTGACAGACGCGCAGAAGGAACTTGTAGAAGGAGAGAACGCAGATCCGGATTACTTCGGAAGAGACACAGGGGATGCTTCCAAGGATGATCCGTTAAACGGAGACGAGATCGGCGAGGATGAGCTTCTGGTTGTAAGCTTTGGTACTTCCTTCAACGACAGCCGTGCTGAGGATATCGGAGGCGTTGAGAAAGCTCTGCAGGCTGCATATCCGGACTGGTCCGTAAGACGTGCCTTCACTGCACAGATCATCATCAACCATGTACAGGCCCGCGATGACGAGAAGATCGACAACGTAGATCAGGCACTGGAAAGAGCTGTAAGCAATGGCGTGAAAAAACTGATTATTCAGCCGACTCATCTGATGCACGGCGCAGAGTACGACGAGCTGAAAGAAGCAGTAGATAGCTATAAAGATAAATTTGAGTCCGTAACCATCGCAGAGCCGCTGCTTGGCGAGGTTGGAAGTGACGCTACCGTAATCAACGAGGACAAACAGGCCGTTGCAGAAGCAATCACGGCACAGGCAGTAAAATCTGCAAATTATGACAGTCTGGATGCAGCAGCAGAGGACGGCACTGCTTTCGTATTTATGGGACATGGTACTTCCCACACTGCAAATGTAACCTACAGCCAGATGCAGACACAGATGGATACTCTTGGATACAAAAACGTATTCATCGGAACCGTTGAGGGCAAGCCGGAAGAGACCGCTTGCGAGAACGTGATCGAGGCAGTAAAAGCAGCCGGATACAAGAAAGTAATTCTTCGGCCGCTGATGGTTGTTGCAGGTGACCACGCAAACAACGATATGGCAGGCGAGGATGAGGATTCCTGGAAGAGCCAGTTTGAGGCATCCGGTGCATTCGACGAGATCGACACTCAGATCGAAGGTCTTGGAAGAATTGATGCTGTTGAGCAGCTGTATGTACAGCATACCAAGGCAGCTATGGACGGCAACGGCGTTCAGGACGATGCTGAATAATTAGGGGTTGCATTCCGAACGTAAAATAGAGTAAAATAAGATCCGGCAGTACGGCTGAAGAGACTCAGTGTGCTGTCGGATTTTAAGTTGAGCGGATGAAAAAGATCCGCTTCAAGGTGATACAAGGAGGAAATTTATTATGAGAAAAAAATTGGCAGTTCTTTTTCTTGGAGCAGCACTGACTGTATCCATGCTCGGCGCATGTGGCGGAAAGGATGCAGCGTCATCTTCTGCATCTGCAGTATCTGCGTCTTCTGCGGCAGACGCATCTTCCGCTTCTGTACAGGATGCATCTAAGGCAGAGAGCAGTACATCCACATCAGATGTTTCAGCAGAAAGCGCATCGGCAGCGGAGACTGCAGGAGAAAGCAACGCATCAGAGCTGGAAGACGGTACGTATACGGCAGACTTCAATACAGACAGCAATATGTTCCATGTCAATGAAGCAAAAGAAGGGAAAGGTGTCCTGACGGTAAAAGACGGAAAAATGACCATCCACGTCAGCCTGGTATCCCAAAACATTGTCAATGTCTTTGTGGGAACAAAAGAAGAAGCGCAGGCAGACGGTGCAGAGCTGATCGAGCCGACCACAGATGAGGTAACGTATTCTGACGGAACCACAGATGAAGTGTACGGCTTTGATATCCCGGTAGAAAAACTGGACGAGGATTTCAATGTTGCGATCATTGGTAAAAAAGGAACCTGGTATGATCATGTAGTCAGCGTATCCAATCCGGTACCACAGGAGTAATCCGGGAAAAAACAAAAAAGATATCCACAGAAGGTGAACCATTTTGCACCGTCTGTCCACAGAAATTGTGGACAGAGAGGGGAAAAACGGTTCCCTTTGTGGATATCTTTTCTTATTTCTCCGGAAACAGTTTGCGGAACAGAAAACGGATGAAGGGTCCGCAGTACATGAGCTGCCAGAAGAAGGCAACCGGGAAATTTAAGAACGTGGTTTGGAGCCAGACAGCGACAAATTCTTTTCCGGCATTTTTAAACAGCAGTGTTGCAATAAAACTCATAATCGGACACATAATAGCAATAATCATAATGGAAATTGCCAGCGTGATTACGATCGGACGATCCTGCGGTGTTACCATGCAAAAAGCTAATTTGTGAGCCAGATGATCCACGAGGAAAAACTCGAGGATAAAAGCGGCCGGCCACATGATTATCATCTCGTGAAACGCCATCAGAAAGACCTGATTTGTCATTCCGCCGATGTTCATGGAAATGTTGTAGCAGATCATGGCATAGACCATCAGAAAGGACATCATGAGGGTAAATACAACGTTTTGAAATTTTGTTTTTGGCATCGATTGTTCTCCTTTTCTTTGCAATTTTGAAAAATGGGCGCAAAAAAGACACATGTGTTGTTCGTTAACCAAGCAATGCACTTGTGCCGTTTCCAATCTGATACCAATCTTTTCTGCAGTTTTTAATTTTGAACCGTCGATTATTATAACGTCTCTGGCGGCGTTTGGCAAGAGGAAATTGAGAAATTTTTAAAAAAGACAGATAAACAAGAAAATTCGATGCGTGCTGGAAGCACGGTTTGGCGAATGGTGCGGGGAACGGCACCGGCGCGAAAAAGAATGGATTGCGAAACGGGAGCGGGATTGCTACAATAGAACATAGTGAAAACAAAGAGAAAACGCAAAAGGAAATCAATATTATGTCAGAGATCAGAAAAATCGAAAACTTTGCGGCGCCGGAGCTCGACGTGTATGCGCGTCTTTCAGAACCGCAGTTATTGCACTATTATGAACCGCAGCCAGGCCTTTTTCTCGCAGAGAGTCCGCGTGTCATCGAGCGCGCACTGGATGCCGGTTATGAACCGGTTTCGTTCCTTGCCGGAAGCGCAGAGCTTGCCGCAAACGAAGCACTCTTTGCGCACTGCCCGGACGCGCCGGTCTATACAGCAGAGACGAAGGTGCTGGAACAGCTCACAGGCTTTGCCCTTACGCGCGGCATGCTCTGCGCGATGCACCGCCGCACGCTTCCGGCTATGGAGGAAATCTGCCGGAATGCCCGCCGCGTGGCGATTCTGGAAAATGTCGTGAACCCGACGAATGTCGGTGCGATTTTCCGTTCCGCCGCCGCGCTTGGCATCGATGCCGTGCTCCTCACATCAGGCTGCAGCAACCCGCTGTACCGCCGCGCCATCCGCGTGAGCATGGGAAATGTATTCCAGGTTCCGTGGACCGTGCTGCCAGGCGGCAGTTACTGGCCGGAGCAGGGAATTGCTTCACTGCAGGAACTTGGATTTTATACCGTTGCGATGGCATTAAAAGAAGACTCCGTTCCGATGGATGATCCGTCGTTAAAAACGCATGAAAAGCTCGCCATTCTGCTCGGAACCGAGGGTGACGGACTGGCAAGTGATACGATCGCTGAAACAGATGCAACCGTGCTGATTCCGATGACACACGGTGTGGATTCACTGAACGTCGCTGCGGCGAGCGCTGTCGCATTCTGGGAGCTGGCGGGAAGAAGATAAAGATGTTCCGTCGGTACCGGAGATTACGGAATAAAAATAGGATCAGAGATAGATTTTCGGGATGCATATTTTGATGCATCCCTTTTTGAATTTACGGATTTTGAAATTCCTTCCGATACATCTGCGGCGTACATCCCACTTTGCTTCGGAACTGCCGGTTGAAGTTGGAAAGGTTGCGGAAACCATTGTCGTACGCGATTTCGGACACACTCTGCGTCGTACTGCGCAGCGCCTCGCAGGCGGCTTTGATCCGAAACTGTGTCAGATATTCAACGGCCCCGAGTCCGAAGGTCTGCTTAAAACAGCTCATAAAATAGCTTTTGCTCAAATGCGACAGCCTGGCAAGTTCCTCTATGGTAATCGGGTCGGCGAAGTGCTCCTGGATATAGGCGAGCACAGGCCGCAGGTTTTCAGCAGACGCAGGCATGGCGGGACGATCGGTGCAGAGTTCTGGCGATGCGGCGAGCAGATAGAAGAAGCGGAGCAGCTCACTTTTCAGCAGAAGATCGGAGACAGCAGAGTTTTCACGGATGCAGCGGAAAATCTGCTGGACGGATGCAGAAAGTGCAGCATAACTGGAATGTTCGGGTGAAATCGGTGCCTGGATGCGGCGCCGGGCGGAGAAAAACGGCTGCAGAATTTCCGTGTAGCTGCGGTCGTCATACCCGCCGATCAGCATATTCTTGTGGAAAACAATCGTATCATAAAACATCGACTCCTGCTCGGCGGGCAGAATGGCATGTACGAGGTTCGGCTGAATCAGAAAAATATCACCGGCATGCGCCGTAAGCAGACGGTCCTCATACTGAAAATACCCCGTTCCGCGTTTGATATAATTCAGCTCCATCTCCCCGTGCCAGTGCAGCGGTACGCCGGGAAAATAGTCGGGCATCCGGCAGTCATAATAACTGTAGGGAACCTGCATGGAGCCGTGCTGGCGTTTTTCTTTCGCAGCAGAAAGCATCATAAAATCCTCCTCCAAAAAGCATGTCCGTAAAATGCCGGAAATGGCAGAGCGCGGCATGCATAAAATCATAGAATAGTATTAGAATGAAATAGGAAATTACTGGTATTTCAGCGGATACAGTAGTAATATATCATATAGAAACACTTGCTGCAACGACGAAAATACAGCAGAAATAAGAGCGAAAGAGGAAAAGAAAAAATGTCAAAATGGTTAGATAACGCAGTATTTTATGAGATTTACCCGCAGTCCTTCAACGACACCAACGCCGACGGAATCGGAGATTTCCAGGGTATCATTGAAAAATTAGACTACATCAAGGAGCTGGGCTGCAACGCCATCTGGATCAACCCGTGCTTCCTGTCCCCATTCGGTGATGCAGGATACGATGTCGCAGATTACTGCCGCGTTGCACCGCGCTACGGAACGAATGAGGATCTGAAGAGAGTTTTCGAAGAAGCACACAAACGTGACATGCACGTTCTGCTCGACCTGGTTCCGGGCCATACATCTGTTGAGCATCCATGGTTCAAAGAATCCATGAAAGCAGACCGCAATGAATTTACAGACCGCTACGTATGGACCAATAACGTATGGGAAGCACCGGAAGGAATGGGAAGCCTGCGCGGCATTTCCGAGCGTGACGGCGCCTGCGCCATCAACTTCTTCTCCAACCAGCCGGCCCTGAACTACGGCTTTTATCAGCCGGATCCGGAAAAACCGTGGCAGCAGTCCTTTGATGATGAGGGACCGCAGGCAACGCTGGCAGCGATGGAAGATGTCATGAGATTCTGGCTGAACATGGGCTGCGACGGCTTCCGTGTCGATATGGCGGGCTCCCTGGTAAAGAACGATCAGGAAGGCAAAGGAACCATCCGCCTGTGGCAGCAGGTACGGAAATTCCTGGACGCCGAGTTCCCGGATGCAGCCATGGTATCCGAGTGGGGCGAGCCGGACAAATCCTTACAGGGCGGCTTCCACATGGACTTCCTGCTTCACTTTGGACCGTCCCATTACAACGATCTGTTCCGCTGCGATGAGCCATTCTTCTCCAAACGCGGAAAAGGAGATATCTCTGAGTTTGTAGAGACCTACAAAACCAACTACAATAAGACCGCACAGAAAGGCCTGATCTGCATCCCGTCCGGAAACCATGATATGGACCGTCTGGCACGCCGTCTGCAGGGGGATGAGCTGAAAATTGCTTTCGCTTTCCTTCTTTCCATGCCAGGTGCGCCGTTCATCTACTACGGTGATGAAATCGGTATGCGCTACGTCGAAGGCCTGAAATCCGTTGAGGGTGGATACAACCGCACCGGTTCCCGTTCTCCGATGCAGTGGGATGACAGCACCAACGCAGGATTCTCCAGCGCACCGGCCAGTGACCTCTACATCACCATGGACCCGGGCAAAGACCGTCCGACCGCCAAAGCACAGATGGCCGATCCGGATTCCCTGTACCACGAAGTTAAAAAACTCATCGAGATCCGCCAGAGCAGCAAAGCACTCTTAAGCCGCGGAACCATCGAGTTCGTTTATGCAGAGAAAAACCAGTATCCGCTGGCATACGTCCGTGAGGCTGAGGGTGAAAAAGTCCTCGTTATCATCAACCCATCCGACCAAGAGCAGTCCTTCCCATACAGTGCAGAGCTGAAGGATGCCCTCTACACGATCGGAGGAAAAGCAGAATCCAAAGACGGAACCATCACCATCCCGGCACAGTCCGCAGGATTCTATCATATCTGATCGAAAATAAAAATGACAGGGAGATCCAATCGAATTTTTTCGGAGGATCTCCCTGTTTTTAAATATGATACACTCTCAGCTCATGCAATGCCCTGGTCGCTGCAATATACTGCGCCTGCATCATTATCTCCCGTTTCTCGTCCTTCGGGAAAATAGAGAACACCTGATCAAACTCCAGCCCTTTCGCCAGATAAAATGTGGTAACCGTCAGTCCTTTCTTAAAACTGGAGCTGTCACGGTTCAGCCAAGAAAGCCGCTTTTCACAGTCAAAATCTTTTTCTGCCAGAATCTCCCGCAAAATCAAATAAGCCCGTTCCGCCGTCTTCTCATCCGGTACAATCACCGCCGCCGTCTCATACGTTTTCTCATCTGGAAACAGCGTATCCACTGCCTCCCGCAGAGCCGCCTCAAGATCCGTGACATCCCGTTCCAACACCGGCATTCCGTGCCGTTCAAACAGCTCCAGATCCGTCACGCCAATGAGATTTGCCGCATACGACGCAATTTCCACCGTATTCCGGTAACTCTTCCGCATCTCAATCCGCCGCAGATCCTTCCCGAAAATCCCCGGTAAAAACTGCAGTACATCCTGCTGCTGATCCGCCATCGTCTGCGCCCGGTCGCCGAGAATCGTCATCTTACAGGAAAACATCCGCCGGATAATCAGATACTGGAGCCGCGAATAATCCTGCATTTCATCAATCACCAGATGCTTAATATTCGACCGCTCCGCCTGCCGCGACAGGCGGTACTTCAGATACAGAACCGGATACACATCCTCATACCGCAGTTTCCGCTTCTCCAACGGCCGCCGCGGCAGCGTCTGATATCCCTCTTTCTTCAGAAAACGATTGTAGAGAACATAAAAATCCATCGTCTCATACATCTTCTGGAATTTTTCGATGAGCGGAATCCGCTCCTCCTCCGGCAGATCCCGGTTCAGCAGCGTCTCGATCTCGTCAATAAACGTCTCCGCCACCGCATCCATCCGCGAGAGCAGCGGAATATCCGCAAACTTGTCATAAAACAGCGTAATAATCTCCGATTCTGACTTCACAAACGACTTATACGAAACGTCTGAGAAATTCATCAGCTCGTCCTCAAGCTCCAGCGCAAATCCCTCCATCTGGTCCACAAACGCCTGCGACTGTTTTAAAGCAAACCGTTCTGCGGCTTTTGGATCCCGCATCTCCCGCTCAATCTGATCACAGCGATCCTCACAGTCCGCCGCCGTGTCCTGTAATTTGCGGTAAGCAAAGAGATCAAAACTCATCTCCTGAATATTCTCCTCACCGAGCTCCGGCAGAATATGTGAAATATAATCCGAAAATACCCCGTTCGGCGATAAAATCAGAATATTCGAAGACTTCAGATTCTGTCTGTCATGATACAAAAGGTAGGCAATCCGATGCAGCGCCACCGATGTCTTGCCGCTTCCCGCCGCTCCCTGAATTACCAGAATCCGGTCCTTCGTATTGCGGATGATCGCATTCTGTTCCTTCTGAATTGTGCGGATAATATTTTTCAGCTGTACCTCGCCGTTGCTGCCAAGCTCCGCCTTTAAAATATCATCATCAATTTTCACATCACTCTCAAATCCGTAAATCATCTTTCCATCCCGGATCTTATACTGCCACTTGGAACAGATTTCCCCTGTCATCTCGCCGCCCGGCGCCAGATAGGAAGCCGGCCCGCGGTCAAAATCGTAGAAAAGACCGCTGACCGGGCTTCTCCAGTCGTAAATCAGCGGCAGCTCGCCCGGCCGCTCCGCAAAATTGCCGATGCCGATATAGAAAATTTCCGGCTCATCATCCCCGTCATAGCAGAAATCCACACGCCCGAAGAACGGAGAATCCAGCATTTTCCGGAAGCGGCTCCGCAGAAGAAGCTGCTCCTGATTCGCATTCACCTGATGCAGCAGCGCCTGCTGATTGTCGTAATCCTCATATCCGTACTGGTCCATCTCGGTATAGTTCTGCCAGTAATAATCGTGCATATTTTCAATCTCTTTCTGTCCGTCCAGCAGAGACTGGCTGATCTCGGCAAGACGCGCCTGCAGCTTTTCCAGCACAAAAGAAAGATATTCCTGTCCGTTTTTCTGGTCTGTCATAAAAGGAAACCTCCTCTTAAAAATATAATGTCGAGTGCCGGAAAACCCGGCTGATCTTATCAGTATAGCAGACAGGCACGTTTCCTGCAATTCAAACATAAAATAAAGAAAAATCCCCTTTGAGGTGCCGCTTTTCTTGGAACCCTTTTTAAAACCACTGTCTGCACAGGAAGAAAAAAGCTGTCTGGATGCGTATCAGAGGGGCGATACAAAAGCCAGAGACATTCTGGTCGAGCGGAATCTGCGCCTGGTCGCGCACGTTGTGAAAAAGTATCAGGGCCTGCCCGATGATCTCGACGATCTGATTTCCATTGGAACGATCGGCCTCATCAAGGCGGTGATGACATATGATTCGAAAAAAGGAAACCGGCTGGCCGCATACGCCGCCCGCTGTATTGATAATGAGCTGCTGATGTATCTTCGGAGCAAAAAGAAAACGGCACGGGAGATTTCCCTCTACGAGCGATCGGAACCGACAAGGAGGGAAATGAGATCCATCTGCTCGACATCGTGGAGGGCGGCGGGGAGGATATCGCGGAACAGTACAACCGGAAAGAGGACGCGGTGCGGCTGTACTGTTATCTGGATTCGGAATTAAAAGAGCAGGAAAAACAGGTGCTTCTTCTCCGGTACGGCCTTGGCGGAAAAGCAGAATACACACAGAAACAGGTCGCTGCCCGGCTTGGCATCAGCCGTTCGTACGTGTCGCGGATCGAGAAGAATGCAATTGAAAAGTTGCGGTTACGGTTTGCCGCTTCGTAAATGCTTGACATTTCAAACGGACTGCTTCTATAATAAAGGGTAAGGAAATCAGGTGCAGAAAAGGTTTCCTTATCCTTACTTTTTCGAACAAAAATCAAAGATAATATCTTCCCGGTGTTCTTGCCGGACATTTTCCCAAAATGAAAAATAAATAGGAACTATACGACCTGCTACTGAAAGAAAAGGAGGTTTTCTTTGTATTGCAGTGTATTATCAGCCACCGTCTCGGGCATGGAGATGATTCCGGTGCAGGTGGAGGCGGATGTCAGTGACGGCATGCCGCAGTTTACGATGGTCGGCTACGTGAGTGCCAGGTAAAGGAGGCGCAGGACCGCGTGCGGACAGCCCTCAAAAACATGGGAATTTCCCTGCCGCCGAAACGAATTACGATTAATTTATCCCCGGCGGACGTCCGAAAAGAAGGATCGCGTTTCGATCTTCCGATTGCAGCGGGCGTTCTGATGACGCTCGGCCGGATTCCGCCCGGGTCACTCCGGAAAACGATGGTGCTCGGCGAACTCGGCCTTGACGGCCATGTGCAGGAGATCAGCGGTGTATTTCCGGCAGCGGCGAAGGCGCGGGAGCTTGGATGCACAACGCTTCTTGTTCCAGCCGGAAATGCCGCGGAAGGGGGTCTGGTCGGCGGGCTTCACGTCGTTGGAATCCAGAATTTACAGGAGCTTTTGAACTACTGCTGTGAAGGGAAAATGCCGTCGCTTCCGTCTATAGAAAATCAAAAGAAGGAGGACGGAAAAGAGCCGGACTTTTCCGAAGTGCAGGGCCAGACGGCGGCGCGGCGGGCGGCGCTCATCGCTGCGGCCGGATTTCACAATCTGCTGATGCTGGGGCCGCCGGGCAGCGGAAAATCCATGATCGCAAGGCGGATTCCGACGATCATGCCTCCGATGTCTGAGGAGGAGCAGATGGAAGTAACGCGGATCTACAGCATCGCCGGAATGCTTGCCAAAGGAGAGGGTGTCCGCCGGGAGCGGCCCTTCCGTGCTCCGCATCACACGATGTCGCCGCAGGCTCTTGCAGGCGGCGGAAAACAGCCGTCTCCGGGCGAAATTACGCTGGCACACCGCGGCGTTCTCTTCCTTGATGAACTCCCGGAGATGACGCGCACAACCATTGAGATCCTGCGCCAGCCGCTCGAGGAGCACCGGATTGTGATTTCACGTGTCAGCGGAAACTATGTGTTCCCGGCGTCATTTCTGATGGTGGCGGCAATGAACCCCTGCCCCTGCGGCTTTTACCCCGACTTATCGCGCTGTACCTGCGCACCCGGCGACATCAGCCGGTATCTCTCGAGAGTCAGCCAGCCGTTCCTCGACCGCATGGATCTCTGCGTGCAGGTGGAAGCACTTTCCTACGAGGATCTGCACGGCGAGGAGCGGTGCGAATCCTCGGCCAGGATGCGGGAAAAAGCGACGGCAGCGGCGCAAATTCAGGCGGCGCGCTACCGGCAGGAGTCGATTCATTTCAATAGCGAACTGAAAGCAGGCCAGATCGAGAAATACTGTATCCTGGAAAAGGCAGCGGAAGAGCTTTTAGAGGATGCCTTCCGCCGCCTGCGCCTCAGCGCGCGTTCCTACCACGGGATTATCCGCACCGCGCGGACAATTGCGGATCTGGACGGGGCGGTCAAAATCGGCGTGCCGCATATCAGCGAGGCGATCTGCTTTCGGAGCGCCGACAAAAGTATATGGAGGATCTGACGTATGGCGATGGAAATCTTTACAGTCGGCCGCGGGCAGGAGGGCTATCCGGAGCGGCTTATGCCGTTCGCGGACATGCCGTCCCGCCTTTTCGTGCGGGGCGCGCTGCCGGCGGATGAGCAGAAAACAGCGGCGATTGTGGGCGCGCGGATATGTACGGCGTACGGAAAGAGCCAGGCGGCCTTTTTCGCGCAGGTGCTGGCGGCAAACGGCGTGGCGGTGATCAGCGGACTGGCGTGCGGAATCGACGCGGCGGCGCACGAGGGGGCACTGCGCGGAAAGGGAAAGACGTTTGCCGTGCTTGGCTGCGGTGTGGATATCTGCTATCCGAAACAGAATTACCCGCTGATGCGGCGGATGCTGGAAAACGGAGGCGGTGTCTTAAGCGAATTTCCTCCGGGCGCAGAGCCGCTTCCGTGGCATTTCCCGATCCGCAACCGCGTGATCAGTGCGCTGGCAGATGTCGTTCTGGTAATTGAGGCAAAAGAGAAGAGCGGCTCGCTCATTACGGCGGACTACGCGCTGGAGCAGGGAAAAACGGTATTTGCCCTGCCCGGACGGACAACGGATGCGACAAGCCGCGGCTGCAACCGCCTGATCGCGCAGGGAGCGGAAATTGCGATTTCACCCGAAACGATTCTCGAGGAGCTGGGCGTGAAAAAGGCCGGGACAAAAAGAGCCGCACCGCGTCCGCGCTATGGAAAAGAGGCGGAAATGGTTCTGAAAACACTCGCGGCAGAACCGCAGAATCTTGCACAGCTTGCCGGCAGCACCGGAATCCCGCTGCAGGAGCTGACCGGCATTCTGCTGGCACTCGAAATTGACGGCGTTATTGCGGAAAATCCGCCGGGCGTGTACATGGCGTTATCGTAAAAGGGACGAGGAAAAGAAAGGTTTTGTGATATTCCGCCCGGTGCACAATTATAATAGAAGAAAAAGAAAAAAGGGGGCTCTTCTGCGCCGCGTGCATGTCTGAAAAAGGAAAAAGAAAAGAAAAAAATCAGGAAAAATCGTTAAAAAATTGAAAAAATCCTGTTATTTTGTCGGGAAACATCGAAAAATGGTACATTTTAAAAATGGAAAACACTTGCAAGAAAAAACTTTTTGGTGTATAGTCAGTGGAAGTTACGACTAATTTAGGAATTATTCTGGAATTTGTAATGATGCAGAACTATGCGATATGAAAAACGCAATATAGATCTGGACAGTTATAAAAATATGTATTCAGGAGGCATCAGAGGTGGCAAAATATCTTGTAATAGTGGAATCACCGGCAAAAGTCAAGACGGTGAAAAAGTATCTCGGGGCAAATTACGAAGTTGCAGCATCTATGGGCCATGTGCGCGATCTGCCGAAAAGCCGGCTTGGAATTGATGTAGAACATGACTTTGAACCAAAATATATCACCATCCGCGGAAAAGGAGAGCTTCTGGCATCTCTTCGAAAAGCCGCAAAAAAAGCAGATAAAGTTTATCTCGCAACTGACCCTGACCGCGAGGGAGAGGCAATTTCCTGGCATCTGTCGATTGCGCTGAATCTCGATGAGAACAAGATGCGCCGCATCACCTTCAACGAGATCACAAAATCAGCAGTCAAAGCGTCGATCAAACAGGCACGCGACATCGATATGAACCTGGTGGACGAGCAGCAGGCGCGCCGCTGCCTCGACCGTATGGTAGGTTATGAAATCAGCCCATTGTTATGGAAGAAAATCAAACGCGGACTTTCCGCCGGCCGTGTGCAGTCCGTTGCACTGCGCATCATCGGCGACCGCGAGGATGAGATCAATGCGTTCATTCCGAAAGAATACTGGACACTGGAAGCAGATCTGAAAATTCCAGGCGAGAAGAAACCGCTCGTCGCAAAATTCCACGGAAAAGGCAGTGAAAAGATGGCGATCGAGACGAAAGAGCAGCTCGATGAAATCTTAAAGGGACTGGAAAATGAGACCTTTACCGTATCCGAAGTGAAAAAAGGAGAGCGTTCCAAGAAAGCGCCGCTTCCGTTCACCACGAGTACCCTGCAGCAGGAAGCATCGAAGGTGCTGAACTTCTCCACGCAGAAGACGATGCGTCTGGCGCAGCAGCTCTACGAGGGCGTGGAAGTAAAAGGAAAGGGAACGATCGCTCTGATTTCCTATCTGCGTACCGATTCTACACGAATCAGCGAGGAGGCCGATGCGGCAGCACGTTCCTTTATCCAGGAGCAGTACGGCACAAAATATACCGCAAGCGGGGACACGACGGAGAATAAAAACAGCAAGGCACAGGATGCGCACGAGGCCATCCGTCCGACCGATGTGACGAATACACCGGTAATGGTAAAAGAATCCCTGCCAAGAGATCTGTTCCGCCTGTATCAGCTGATCTGGAAACGCTTTGTGGCAAGCCGCATGCAGCCGGCCGTCTATGAGACAATTTCCGCACGGATCAATGCAGGAGAGTATCTCTTTACAGCAGCTTCCTCCCGTCTGGCATTTGATGGTTTCATGTCCGTTTACACCGATCCGGATGAGGAAAAGAAAGAGAAAAACGCCGCTGTCCGGAGTCTGGAGGCAGGAACGGAGCTGGCACTGGAAAAGATGGATCCGCAGCAGCACTTCACACAGCCGCCGGCACACTACACCGAGGCATCCCTTGTCAAAATGCTTGAGGAACTCGGCATCGGCCGTCCAAGTACGTATGCGCCGACCATCACAACGATCATCAACCGCCGTTACGTGGCAAAGGAGAACAAGAACCTTTACATGACAGAGCTCGGCGAGGTGGTCAACAACATGATGAAAGAGGCATTCCCGAGCATCGTGGATGTCAACTTTACGGCAACGATGGAAGCTCTGCTCGACAGGGTTGGAGATGGAAGTGTTCCGTGGAAGACAGTAGTCGAGAACTTCTGGCCGGATCTCTATGAGGCGGTCACAGAGGCAGAAAAGAACCTCGAAGAAGTTAAGGTAGAGGATGAGGTGACGGATGTCATCTGCGAGAACTGCGGCCGCAACATGGTGGTCAAATACGGCCCGCACGGAAAATTCCTCGCCTGCCCGGGATTCCCGGACTGCAAGAACACGAAGCCGTATCTGGAAAAGATCGGTGTTCCGTGTCCGAAGTGCGGAAAAGAAGTGATCCTGCGCAAGACGAAAAAAGGACGGAAATATTATGGATGCGAAAACAATCCGGAATGCGATTTCATGTCCTGGCAGAAACCGTCTGCCAAGAAATGCCCGCAGTGCGGCGGCTATATGCTGGAAAAAGGCAATAAGCTGGTCTGCGCGGACGAGCAGTGCGGATATGTAGAAGCACGCGAAAAGAAAGACGAAGACTGAGAATGACAAAGCGGTCTGTACTGGTGAAAAACTGGTGCAGGCCGTTTTTTTGCTTATCGAGGCGGAAAAACAGGAAGATCCGAAAAAATTTAGCATGAATTTTTATAAAATTTATAGTTTTCTGAAAAATATATTGATTTCCGGAAAACTACATGATAGAATGAGCTTAGTTTTAAGGGTTGTCTGAAAAAGGCATCAGTGTGCATTTTTTCGGCGGATACGCAAAAAAAATGCAGAAAATAAAGAAAGGAGAAGAACATGAGCGTACAACTGCTGGATAAAACCAGAAAAATCAACAAACTGCTTCATAACAATCACTCCACGAAGGTCGTGTTCAACGATATCTGTGAAGTCCTGATGGAAACGTTAAGTTCCAATATCCTGGTGATCAGTAAAAAAGGAAAAGTGCTGGGCATCAGCCTTTGCCCGGGCGTGGAAGAAATTACGGAGCTGATCGAGGATAAGGTGGGCGGTTATGTCGATGCCGCATTAAACGAGCGTCTCCTCGGCGTACTCTCCACAAAAGAGAACGTCAATTTACAGACCCTCGGCTTTGAGCGGCCTGGTGTAGAGCGCTACACCGCAATTATCTGCCCGATCGAGATCGCCGGAGAACGCCTTGGTACCGTATTTATGTACCGCTGCACCCCGCAGTACGATATCGACGATATCATCGTCAGTGAGTACGGCACAACCGTTGTCGGACTGGAAATGATGCGTTCCGTCAACGAGGAAAATGTGGAGGAAAACCGCAAGGTTCAGGTGGTTAAATCCGCATTCAACACGTTGTCCTTCTCCGAACTGGAAGCCATCATCCATATCTTTGATGAACTGAACGGGGATGAGGGCATTCTGGTTGCAAGCAAAATTGCAGACCGCGTCGGCATCACAAGATCCGTCATTGTAAATGCCCTCCGCAAATTCGAGAGCGCAGGCGTCATCGAGTCCCGTTCCAGCGGTATGAAGGGAACGTATATCAAGGTATTAAATGATTATATCTTTGATGAACTCGACGAGATCAAAGCAAGAAAGAACCTGAAAGGAAAGGGCGATGCCCATCCGGACGAGGCGAAAAAATAAAAAAGTGGAATGTAGAAAAGAATCGGAGCCGTTTAAGAATGGCGCCGTTTCTTTTTGTGCAAAAAAGCATTCGTGGAGCGGAAAAAAATGGTATCATTCCCGTTTTTAGGAATAAACTATAATTAGATTCTAAAGAGAGTATAAAATATGAAAAAGTTGCCAAAATAAGAAAAAAACGAGAAAATAAGAGAAATTAAGAGCTATCACGAGAAAAAAAAAAGAGAATTACAAAATTCATACATTTGCGAAATGAGGTGGAAAACACTATAGTAAGAACCATCAAGTAGCACTCGAATGAACTGAGTGCTAATAAATAAAACTGAATGAAATCTTGAAGGAGGAAACATAAATGAAGTTAGTACCTTTAGGTGACAGAGTTGTATTAAAAGAGTTAAAAGCAGAGGAAACCACAAAATCCGGTATCGTACTTCCGGGACAGGCACAGGAGAAACCGCAGCAGGCTGAGGTTATCGCAGTAGGACCTGGAAAAGTAGAAGACGGCAAAGAAGTAAAAATGGAAGTTGCAGTCGGAGATCAGGTAATCTATTCCAAATATGCAGGAACCAACGTCAAACTGGAAGACGAAGAGTACATCATCGTAAAACAGGATGACATTCTGGCAGTTGTAAAATAAAGAATAATCAAGTAAAAATCAGGAGGCATGACAATCATGGCAAAAGAGATTAAATATGGAGCAGAGGCAAGAAACGCTCTTCAGAATGGTGTAAACCAGCTTGCAGATACCGTACGTGTAACCCTTGGACCGAAAGGAAGAAACGTTGTTCTGGACAAACAGTACGGCGCTCCGCTCATCACAAACGATGGTGTTACGATTGCAAAAGAGATCGAGCTGGCAGACGGCTTTGAAAACATGGGCGCACAGCTCATCAAAGAAGTTGCTGCAAAGACCAACGACGTAGCAGGTGATGGTACCACAACCGCAACCGTTCTGGCACAGGCTATGGTAAACGAAGGAATGAAAAACCTGGCAGCAGGTGCGAACCCGATCGTTCTTCGTAAGGGAATGAAGAAAGCAACCGATAAAGCTGTTCAGATCCTTGCAGAGATGAGCCAGCCGGTAGCAGGCAAAGAGCAGATTGCAAAAGTTGCAGCTGTTTCTTCCGGAAGCGAAGAAGTAGGCCAGATGGTAGCTGACGCTATGGAAAAAGTTTCCAAAGACGGCGTTATCACCATCGAGGAGTCCAAGACCATGCAGAACGAGCTGGAGCTGGTAGAAGGTATGCAGTTCGACCGTGGATATATCTCCGCTTACATGTGCACCGATATGGAGAAAATGGAAGCCGTTCTCGACAATCCATATATCCTGATTACCGATAAGAAACTGTCCAACATTCAGGAAGTTCTTCCGCTGCTGGAGCAGATCGTACAGAGCGGCGCAAGACTGCTGATCATCGCTGAGGACGTAGAGGGCGAGGCTCTCCAGACACTCGTGATCAACAAACTGCGCGGAACCTTCAACGTAGTAGCTGTCAAAGCACCGGGATACGGCGACAGAAGAAAAGCAATGCTCGAGGATATCGCAATCCTGACCGGCGGCCAGGTGATCTCCGAGGAAGTTGGTCTGGAATTAAAAGACGCTACTCTGGAAATGCTCGGACGTGCAAAATCTGTTAAAGTTCAGAAAGAGAACACCGTTATCGTTGACGGTGCCGGCGCAAAAGATGCCATCGCAGCAAGAATCGGCCAGATCAGATCCCAGATCGAGGAGACCACTTCTGAGTTCGATAAAGAGAAACTGCAGGAGAGACTGGCAAAAATGGCAGGCGGCGTAGCTGTTATCCGTGTAGGTGCAGCAACCGAGACCGAGATGAAAGAAGAAAAACTCCGTATGGAGGATGCTTTAAATGCAACGAGAGCAGCCGTAGAAGAGGGTATCATCGCAGGCGGCGGTTCTGCATACATTCATGTAACAACACAGCTTGCAGAGCTGATTGACAGCCTGGACGGCGACGAGAAGATCGGTGCAAGAATCGTACAGAAAGCACTCGAGGCTCCTCTGTTCCACATCGTAACAAACGCAGGTCTGGAAGGCGCTGTTGTGATCAACAAAGTAAAAGAGTCCAAAGTAGGTGTTGGATTTGATGCATACAACGAAGAGTATGTAGACATGATCCAGGCTGGTATCCTTGATCCGGTTAAGGTTACCAGAAGCGCACTGCAGAACGCTACCAGCGTTTCCGCAACCCTGCTGACCACCGAGTCCGTAGTTTCCACCATCAAAGAGCCGGCTCCGGCTATGCCGGCAGGCGCAGACGGCGGAATGGGAATGATGTAATTTCCGGGATAAAAATGTCTGGTAAAACAAAATAAGAAAACCGGCTGGCAAAGACCGTAGCGGAACATGGGTTCCGAAGTCCTGTCTTTGCCGGCCGGTTTTTTAGTGGAAAGTTTTTCTTCCATTTCGCATGGCTCTGAATCGTTACAAAAAATTTCAGAAAGTTTTCATGCTTTCGCCGGGCGGCGTATATGGACGCTTCCGGCGTTTTATGCTATACTAATTTGTAGGATGTTGGGGGAAATACAACAAAGGAGAAGAAACACACATGGCAAGTCGTTATGAATCCGACATGACAAGGAAGGAGAAGATGCAGCTCGAAAAAGAGAAGCTGTCGAAAATGAATTTTAAAGAGAAACTGGCCTATATCTGGGAATACTACAAGGCTGTCATTTTCGGCATCATCGCTGTTATCTTCATCATCGGCACGATTGTGAATATCCATGAAAATGCGAAGTATTATGACCTCGTGAGCATTGCCGTAGTGGATTACGCAGGACTGCAGGATGTAAGTCCGATCGAGGAGGACCTAAAAGAAGCGCTCGGAACCGGAGATAAGTACGAAAAGGTAAGCATCGATACGAGCTACAGCTTCGGTGAAAACCTGGAAAACGCGGATTACAACACGCTGATGAAATTCACAGCCGTGATTGCCGCACAGAGCATGGATGTTCTGATCTGTTCACAGGCCGTGTACGACAACTACAGCAAAGACGATTATTTTCTGGATCTGTCCACACTGTTTGACGAAGCGACGTGTGAGAAGTACGGGATAAAGGCGGGAGATACCTGCCTCGATATTTCCAAGCTGAAGAAATACCAGGATATGGGCCTTACGTACTATGAGCCGTGTTACCTGACCGTTGTGGTCAACTCCAAGAACACGGACAATGCAGCAAAACTGATCGAATATCTTGAGGAGGATGGAGTAAATGAGTGATCTGTACACAGAAGTGCTGGTGAAAAAACAGCAGACAGGAAAAGACAAGGCGATCAAAGGAGTTCTGATCTTCTTTACCGTTCTTTTTGCAGCCGCAGGAATTATGATGAATCCGCTGATTCTGCTTCTTGCGCTGGTACTTGGAATCGTAGACTATATTTTTATCCCGAAGCTTTCGGTAGAGTTTGAGTATCTGTACGTCAACGGCGAGCTCGACATCGACCGTATCTATTCGCAGTCAAGAAGAAAAAGAGCCGCAAGCTATGAGCTTTCCAACATGGAAATCCTGGCTCCGTACCAGTCCCATCAGCTCGATTCCTACAAAAACAATCAGAGCATCAAACGTTACAACTATTCCTCCGGAATCGAAGGACAGGGCCACAAACCGTATGCATTTGTGATCTCCAAGGACAACACAATGCAGATGGTGATCTTCGAACCGGATGAAGTGATGTTAAAAGATATCCGCAACCGCGCACCAAGAAAAGTATTTATGGATTGACAGCTTTTTTGTTTTGTGTTAAATTAGGTGATAAATCAAAAAGACTTAAGAAGAAAGGAAGATAAGAAAATGGGTACAATTATTGGTGATGGTATTACCTTCGATGATGTGCTTCTGGTTCCGCAGTATTCTGAAGTAACCCCAAACATGGTAGATCTGACTACGCATCTGACCAAGAAGATCAAGCTGAACATCCCGATGATGAGCGCCGGCATGGATACGGTTACAGAACACCGTATGGCAATTGCATGGCACGTCAGGGAGGAATCGGTATTATCCACAAGAATATGTCGATTGAGCAGCAGGCAGAAGAAGTAGACAAAGTAAAACGTTCTGAGAACGGTGTTATCACCGATCCGTTCTATCTGTCTCCGGAGCACACCCTGGAAGATGCCAATAATCTGATGGCAAAATTCCGTATTTCCGGTGTCCCGATTACCGAGAACGGAAAACTGGTTGGTATTATTACAAACCGTGATCTGAAGTTTGAAACTGATTTCACCAAGAAAATCAAAGAGTCCATGACCAGCGAAAACCTGATCACTGCAAAAGTAGGCGTTACGCTGGACGAGGCAAAAGCAATCCTTGCAAAATCCAGAAAAGAAAAACTTCCGATTGTCGATGACGATTTCAACCTCAAAGGTCTGATCACCATCAAAGATATCGAGAAAACCATCAAGTACCCATTGTCCGCCAAGGATGAGCAGGGACGTCTGCTCTGCGGTGCCGCAGTCGGCATCACGGCAAACGTGCTCGATCGTGTCGATGCGCTGGTAAAAGCACATGTAGACGTGATCGTCATCGACTCCGCTCACGGACATTCCGCAAATATCTTCAAAACACTTCGTCTCATCAAAGAGCATTATCCGGATCTGCAGGTAATCGCCGGAAACGTGGCAACCGCAGAGGCAACAAGAGACCTGATCGCAGCCGGAGCAGACGCTGTTAAAGTCGGTATCGGACCTGGTTCTATCTGTACGACCCGTGTCGTTGCAGGTATCGGTGTACCGCAGATCACAGCCGTTATGGACTGCTATGAGGAAGCAAAGAAGACCGGAACTCCGATCATCGCCGACGGCGGTATCAAGTACTCCGGAGACATGACAAAGGCTATCGCAGCCGGTGCCAATGTCTGCATGATGGGAAGCATCTTCGCAGGATGCGATGAGAGCCCGGGAGATTTCGAACTGTTCCAGGGAAGAAAATACAAAGTATACCGTGGAATGGGATCCATCGCAGCCATGGAGAACGGAAGCAAAGACCGTTACTTCCAGACCGGCGCCAAGAAACTGGTTCCGGAAGGTGTGGAAGGCCGTGTAGCATACAAAGGCCTCGTAGAGGACACTGTATTCCAGCTGATCGGCGGACTTCGTTCCGGTATGGGCTACTGCGGAGCGAAAGATGTTGAGACCTTAAAGGAGACCGGAAAATTTGTGAAGATTTCCGCAGCATCCTTAAAAGAGTCCCATCCGCATGATATCCACATCACCAAAGAGGCTCCGAACTACAGCGTGGACGATAAATAAGAATAAAAAGTCGCAAAAGGCAGAAGGGGGAAAGGGCAGAAACTTTTCAGCTTCTGCCTTTTCAAATGAGGGGGCGCTTATTTGCAGCGGGGAGAGAACATATGGCACAGAAGAGACGGGGAAAAATGACAAGAAAACAGAGGCAGCGCCAGCTTCACCGCAGAATGTTTCTGACGGGAGTTCTGGTGGTGCTGATCTGCGTCGGCATTTACAGCGGCATCCGCCGTGTGGCAAAAACGGCAAGTGATATCACGGCCGTTGACTATTCCGGTTCTGATTATGAGGACAACGATATCACCGACTGGACCGGCGCTCCGCCGATTGATGTGGAGCTTCTGACGCCGAACAGCTGGTCCAGACCGCAGACGAGGCTGAAAAAGGTGGACGGTATCGTTATTCACTACACCGCAAACCCGGGAAGCACGGCGATGCAGAACCGTGATTACTTTGAAAACCTGCCTGAGACGCAGGAGGCGCAGGCCAGCAGCCATTTCGTCGTCGGCATCGAGGGAGAAGTCGTTCAGTGTATCCCGACGAGTGAATGGTCGTATGCATCGAACCAGCGTAATTTCGATACAATCTCGATTGAATGCTGCCACCCGGATGACAGCGGTGAATTTACCGATGAGACATACAATTCTGTGGTCCAGCTCGCCGGTTTCTTATGCAAGCGGTTCAATCTGACTTCGGACGATGTGATCCGTCACTATGATGTAACCGAAAAGCTCTGCCCTCTGTACTACGTGGAGCATGAGGATGCCTGGATTCAGATGAAGGCAGATATTCAGGCGTATGCGGATTCACTTTCCTAAGAGCTGTTTTTAAGAAAAATGAAAAAATCCCCATTGGGAAAATCAGTTTCAGGAGAAATGATTTTTCCAACGGGGATTTTTCTGTTATCCAATATTTTTAGTAATAGTAGCGCCGTCTGCGCCGCTTTCTTTTTTTCGTATTTCCGCCGAGTGCAATCCAGCAGAACAGCCGTACAAACGTGATGCCGAAGAGAACGCCGATGCTGTCGATGCCGACGTCCTTTACCGACGGGCCGCGGTTGGCGACCGTCGTCTGGTGGAACTCATCGCTCGCGGCAAAGGCGACACAGAGGATGCCGGCAAGAAACGTGAGCGCGAAGCCGCGCAGGCCGTAGACGTAGAGCGGAAGCGAAACACAGATTGCAAGCAGACAGTACTCTGTCATATGAGCCAGCTTCCGCACCGGGTACTGATACTCGTCAGCCAGTTCCTGGATCTTTTCATCATCCCATCCGCGGTCCATGACGTGGTCGATCGTGATGAAAATGCCGCGCGCCACTTTTTCACTGAGCTGTGAGGATTCCGTTCCGTTCTGGGAAGAGAAGGAGAAAATCATCGACATCATCAGAATCGCCGGGATGAAGGAAAACGGTTTTAACAGTGCAATTACAATTCGATTCATAAAATACCTCCGGTAAAACAAAGCAGGTCAGATCGGAAACTTTTTATGCGGTATGCTCGCGGATTCTGGCAATCGCAGAAAAGATCAGGAATGCCAGCAGGTTCACGATTACGACCGTCGCTCCGGCAGGGGAGGACAGGAAAAACGAGAGGGACATGCCAAGAAGGAAGCACACCACCGAGAGAACCGCGGAGCAGATCACCACGCTCTGGAAGGTATGGCAGAGACGCATCGAGGTCAGTGCCGGGAAAATCAGCAGGCTGGAGATCAGAAGCGCGCCCATCATGCGCATGCCGAGGACGGTGGTGATGGCGGTTAAGAATGCCAGCAGCATGTTGTAAACCTCTGCGCGGACACCGGTTGCTTTGGCAAATGTCTCGTCGAAAGTGACGGCAAAAATACGGTTGTAATACAGGACGAACAGGATCAGCACGACGATGGAGAGCACCACGGAGAGAACAACGTCCTCATCACTCATCGCAAGGATGCTTCCGAACATGTAGTTGTTGACATCGGTGTTCATGCCGCTCGACCACGAAACCGTGATGACACCGATCGCAAGCGCAGAGCTTGAAATCAGGCCGATGGCGGCGTCGCCTTTGATCTTGCTGGATTCGTTCATGCGGAGCAGCAGAAAGGCGGCAAGCACGACGACAGGGATTGTGAAGGCAAGCGGAGCAAAACCGAGTGCCGCTGCAATTGCAAGAGAGCCGAATCCGACATGGGAGAGGCCGTCGCCGATCATGGAGTAGCGCTTTAACACGAGGCTGACGCCAAGCAGTGCGGCACACAAAGAGACGAGAATGCCGACCACAAGGGCACGCTGCATAAACGGATAAGAAAGCATTTTCAGCAGATTTGAAATCATAAGTCAGCACCTCCTAAAAACTGTTTTCCCGCCTCGGTTTTCAGATACTCGTCCATCGGACCGAAGAAGACCTGCTTCTGGTCGAGCTGGAGAATGTGCGTTGCGTCCGGCAGAATATTGCGGATATCGTGGGAAACCATGATGATCGTAACGTTCTGCTCGCGGTTGATGCGGCGGATGAGCTGGTACATTTCGTTTGTCATGACCGGGTCAAGGCCAGTGACCGGCTCATCGAGGAGCAGCAGTTTCTTTGTGGCGCAAAGCGCACGAGCGAGAAGCACACGCTGCTGCTGGCCGCCGGAGAGATCACGGTAGCATCGTTTCTTTAATGGAAGGAGGTCGAGAAGCTCCATATTGCGGAGCGCGTCCTCTTTGTCTGCCTTTGTGTAAAACGGCGGGAAATGCGGGTGGTTCTGCCGGCCGGACAGCACGACTTCCCAGACGCTCGCCGGGAAATCCTTTTGTGCGGCGGTCTGCTGCGGCAGATAGCCGATCTCACTTGGATGAAGCCCGTCGCCGGTTGTGATCGAGCCGGTGGACGGATTTTTTAAGTGAAGCAGTCCCTTGACCAGAGTACTTTTTCCGGAACCGTTCTCGCCCACAATACAGAGGTAGGAGCCGGCTTCCAGGGCAAAGTTGACATCGGTCAGGACCGGGATGCCCTCGTAGGAGAAGGTGACATCACTGCAGGTAAGTAGAGCCATTAGTTCAGAGCCTCCTTTAGTGCGGCGACATTCTGTTCCATCAGGGAAAGATACGTGGCGCCGTTTTCGAAATCATCTTTGGATACGTTGTGACAGGAGTGAAGCAGCAGCTTTTTCGCGCCGGTCGCCTCACAGATGCAGTCCGTCATTTTTTCGTTGGACAGCTCGGTGTGGAAGACGACAGGAATCTGCTCTTCGTTGATCTTGTCAATTAAAAAAGAAAGTGTTTTGGCACTCGCCTCGGATTCCGAGGAGCAGCCGGGGAATGCCGCGTAATAGTCGAGGCCGTAGGCGTCCGCGAAATAGCGGAACGGAAAACGGTCGCCGAAAACGATGGTGTGGCGGCTGGCATTCGCTGTGACATCGGAAAATTCCTCATCGAGGGAGGTAAGCGAAGCGAGGTATGAAGCAGTGTTTGCCTGATAATCGTCCGCGTTTTCCGGGTCGAGGCGGCAGAGCGCATCGCAGAGCTTCTGGACAATCCGCATTGCATTTTTCGGTGAAGTCCAGACGTGCTCGTCCTGTTCGCCGTGGGATTCGTCTTCGTGATCGTGGGAATCCTCGTCGTGATCGTGGGAATCCTCGTCGTGGTCCGTATCCTCGTCCTCATGATCGTGTGCGTGGCCGTGGGTCTCCATTCCCTCGACCGTTTCCTCGGCAACGGTGTCGACGCAGTCCATCAGCGTGACGACTTCTTTGTTCGAGGTATCGACGGAATCGAGAATCGTTTCCACCCAGGCATCGGAATCGCCGCCGACGTAGACGAAGAGATCGCATTCGGAAACTGTGATCATATCGCCCGGTGTCGGCTCAAATGAGTGGCTTTCTGCGCCCGGGGAAAGCAGCATGTGGAGATCGAGGTGATCGCCGCCGATGGCACGCAGAAAATCGTACTGCGGAAAAATGGTCGCCACGGCGGAGAGCTTTTCGTTCTCTGTGGAATCCGCCGTCTCCTTTGCGGAACCTGCGCAGCCCGTCAGAAGAAGGAGCGCAGGAAGGAGGAGAAGGCGTAAATGTTTTCTGGAAAAAAACGTCATGATACTCCTTTCTGAAAGAAAATACGGAAGCATTGTGAAAAAGCTCCGTATCAGACCGTTCAGTAACAAATGCCGCAGGAGTGGGAAGCGGCAGACGGAGAGTGTACCCCTCCGAAAAAAGATCAGTTACCATCATATAGCAGGGGTGATTCATTTGTCAAGGAAAGACACAAAAAGCTGCGTCCGCCAGAAGCGGGGAAGCAGCTTTTTGCAGATATTTGATACGTTTTGTGAAACCGGATTACGATACCCTGCGGAACTGTGCCTGGTAGAGCTGGTAGTACGCGCCCTGTTTTGCCATCAGTTCGTCGTGGGTTCCCTGTTCGAAAATCTTTCCGTGGTCGATCACGAAAATCCGGTCCGCATTTTTAATAGTAGAAAGACGGTGCGCAATGATGAACGAGGTACGGCCCTTCAACAGGCTTTCGATTCCCTGCTGCACCTGAATTTCTGTCTGTGTGTCGATGCTGGACGTCGCCTCGTCGAGAATCAGAATCCGCGGATCGGACACCATCGTTCTGGCAAAGGCGAGAAGCTGGCGCTGGCCGTTGGAAAGACGGGCACCGCGCTCGCTGATCTCGGTGTCATAGCCGTCCGGCAGCTCTATGATAAAGTCATGGGCATGCACGGCCTTTGCGGCGGCAATGATTTCTTCCTCCGTGGCATCGAGCTTTCCATACGCAATGTTGTCGCGGATCGTGCCGGAGAAGAGAAAGTTGTCCTGTGTCATCACGCCCATCTGGGCACGCAGGCTGTTGATGGAGACATCCGTCAGGCTGTGGCCGTCGACGCGGACCGTTCCCGAAGTAATATTGTAGAAACGGCTGATCAGATTGACAATGGTCGTCTTTCCAGCGCCGGTCGGGCCGACGAGTGCGATCGTCTCACCGGGAGCCGCTGTAAAGCTGACATCTTTTAAAACCAGCGTGTCCGGATCATCGGAGTAGGCAAAGCTGACATGGTCGAACGTTACTTCTCCTTTGATCGGCGGCAGTTCTGTGACGCCAGGCTTGTCGGCAACCTCCGCTGGTGTGTCGAGGATCTCAAAGATTCGCTCCGCAGCGGAAAGGTTCGTGATCAGCTTGTTGTAAAAACCGGCCAGGTTCTGGATCGGATCCCAGAACATCGTCAGATACATCGCAAATGCCGTGAACGTACCGATCGGAACGGCATCCACGCCGAGCACGGAAATACCGATAAAATACAGAAGAAACGTTCCGATGCCCCAGGTCACCTCGATCACAGCGGAAAAACCATCCGCTAGGCGGACCGCATGGATGAAGGAGTTCTGATGCTCAAGAAGAAGCCGGTCAAACTCGCCCTGCGATTCCTGCTCTGCGGTAAAGCTCTTGATGATGCGGATACCGGAGAAGTCCTCGTGGATATACGCCGTAACATTGGAAGATTTTTTCCGGAACGTCTGCCATCTCTTGTGTGCGACGATCTGAATAAAATACATGCCGATAGCGATCAGCGGCAGCACGAGAATCGCACTTAAGGAGAGCCAGATGTTTTTGATCATCATGATCACCAGAATGGCGATGATCGTGAGAATGTTCGGAATCAGCTTTGTGACACCGTCGTTCAGCACATCCTTTAACGAGTTGACATCGCCGATGATGCGCGCCAGAATCTTTCCGGCCGGGCGGGTATCGAAAAAGCTGAAGCTTAAGGTCTGGATATGCGTGTAGAGCTCGTCACGGATTTCCAGAAGAATGTTGTTGGTAATACGCGCCATCAGAAGCATCCGCAGGCGGACACCGGCCGCGTAAACCAGGTTGATCACAACCATGAATACGCAGAGGGCAACAAGCCCACGCCAGTCTTTCTGCGCAATATTGACGTCGATGGCGTACTCCAGGAGCAGCGGGTTCACAGTGGAAATCGCGATGGTAACGGCGAGAACCACGAGAACGACGGCAACCTGGCGTTTATAATTTTTTAAGTAGGAGAAGAGGCGGCGGATGGTCGCGCTCTTTAAGACCTCTTTCTGCTCTTCATCTACTTTACTGGAATTGATAGCCATAATCGTATTGTTCCTCTCTTAACGGGTAAGTAAATACAGAAGTTGTCGGGTAACAAATTAAATTGAATTAAGCATTGGCAGGAAGTGCCTGCTCGAGGGCTGCCTTTGCTTTATGGTAATCACCGTACTGAGCCTCCCAGGTGGAGTAGTACAGGCCTTTCTGTGCCATCAGACTCTCATGCGTGCCGCGCTCGGCGATGCGTCCGTGATCGAGATACAGGATCTCATCGGCATTCTGCACCGAAGAAATGCGGTGGGCAATGATGATCTTGGAAACATCTTTTTTCTCGGCGAGATGGCTCTGGATTTCGTATTCGGTCTCCATATCGAGCGCCGAGGTGGAATCATCCAGTACGAGGATCGGAGCCTGTTTTGCCAGGGCGCGTGCGATGGAAAGACGCTGCTTCTGACCGCCGGAAAGTCCCATGCCGCGCTCGCCGATGACCGTTTCGTACTGATCGGAAAGGTGATCGACGAACTCGGAAGCACACGCAGCGGAGACGGCGTTATGTACCTCTTCGGATTTCATTGTGCTGCGGCTGCCGAGGCGGACATTCTCAGAAATCGTGTCTGAGAACAGGAAGACGTCCTGCATGACGACGGAAGAAGTATCGCGCACGGTGCGCAGCGGCAGGGTGCGGATGTCGTGGCCGTCGAGACAGATGGAACCGTCGGTGACATCGTAAAAACGCTCGAGCAGATTGACGATGGTTGTTTTTCCGGAACCCGTCATACCCATGATGCCGAGTGTGTGGCCCTGCTTTAAGGTAAAGTCGATATCCTGCAGAATCGGTGTGTCATGCAGGGAGAAATCGACGTGATGGAATTCCAGGTCACCCGGAAGTTTTGAAAGCTCCACCGGATTTTCCGGTTCTGCGATCTGCGGCTCCTCTGCGAGAATTTTGTTCAGCTTCTTGTTGGAAGCAATCGCAGAAGCGAAGCAGTTGCCGAGCCAGCCGACGTTTTCGATCGGCCAGGTGATCTTGGAGGTGTACTCCATAAAGGCCGTTAAAACACCGAGCGTAATGCGTCCGTGGATGACACCGTAGCCGCCCGCGAGAAGGACGAGCACGCGCATCAGCTTCGTAAGAAACGAGATGGCGGGATCGTATTTCATCAGGACGCGCGCCTGATCCATGTTGAGATCGCAGTATTTCTGATTGTGTTTCCGGAATTTTTTGATCTCATACGGTTCCCGTGCAAAGGATTTGACGGTGCGGACACCGGCGAGATTTTCCTGTGCAACGGTATTCATGACGGCGTTTTCCTCGCTGATCGCATCGTAGACACGGTCGAGTTCTTTTTCGAGGCGGATTGCGATGCCTGCGACGAAAGGAAGGATCGCCACGGAGACGAGTGTCAGCGGCAAATCCAGTTTGACCATACTGACCATTGCCATCATGATACAGATCAGGCCTTCTAAGATCAGCATGCCGGCAAAGCCGAGGATATCCCAGATCCGGTCGACGTCATCGCGCACGCGGGCGAGGAGTTCGCCGGTATTGTTTTTGTCAAAGTATTCCACCGAAAGCCGCTGGACGTGGCGGAACAGGTTGTCCCTCATCTGGCTGGCGACGCGGACGCTGCTGACATCGAATAAAAATTCTTTGATGTACTGAAACAGGGCTTTTGCGGCACCGATCAGAAGAAAGGCGGCAAGGTATTTCCAGAGCAGTTCCATTTTGTGACTGACCAGCACGTCATCCACGATGTGCAGCGTGACAAGCGGCGCGAGCATATCGAGAAAGACACTTAAGGCCATGGAACCAAAAGCGAAAACGTAGTAGTACCAGTTCTGGAGCAGGTACTTACCGATTGGATTTTTCTTCATGAATGTTAAAACCTCCTCATTGATGTCGTTTGGGTGTCTGGCAGAACATAGGCTTTCAAAAGCTCCGTAAGTGTGGGAACGGAACAACGGGAAACGAAAGCGAAGGCTGCGTTTGTATATAAAAGAAGGGAATCGATGCGGTAAGAAGACCGCGGAATCTGCCTGCCGGAAACGGAGCGAAGCCGGAAAGAACGGTTTCGTACTGTTTATAGCAATAAAAAAAGCCGCAGTATCGACGTACCGCGCCTTCTGTGCGAAATAGCAGGCATAAAGAATGCATAGAGATTTGTTATGCAGAGTTAATGCTTACAAAGAATTTCGAAAGAAGGGCAGCCACCTGGTTTGATCGCCATACGAAGTTTATTCTGTTTTACGCTGGATGCATAAATAAGATTGATCATAAGTGGTGTTCTCCTTTCATGATTTTTTCTGCCGCATCTGATCGAACACGACAGCTTATGGTTCTAAGCTACTCCTGTTTTCCAGATTTGTCAATTGTTATTTTCAAAAATTAAAAAATAAAAGCTGCAAAAGGTATGAAAATTGCGAATTTGGGTAGCTGTTTCGGGGAATATGCGATATAATAAACGAGAATATAAGCGGAAAAATCACAAGCTAACATGTGAAACGAGGGGACAAAAAGATGGAAAAAATAATTGCAGGCCTGGTGCAGATGGATTCTGGGCCGGATATGAATGAAAATATGCGCATGGCCGAGCAGTATGTGCGGGAGGCGGCGGAACAGGGAGCGAAGCTGATTCTTTTCCCGGAGACCGCAGAATACACGGGAGCAGACATGCCGGGGCACGCAAGTGCAGTGCCGGGCTACGTCAGCCGCCGGTTTTCCAGCCTTGCCAAACGGTACGGTGTCTATCTGCACTGCGGCAGCATGACGGTACGGCGCTATCCGGGGCGTCCGTCCAACACGTCGTTTCTGTTCGGACCAGATGGAGAAACGATTGCAGAATACAGCAAAATACATATGTTTGACGTAAATATTCCGGGCAGTGTCTCCTACGAAGAATCACGCGAGATCTGCCCGGGAAATGAAATTGTTCTTGCGGACACGGCGCTTGGCCTGTTCGGCATGAGCATCTGCTACGATATTCGCTTTCCGGAACAGTACCGGCTGATGGCATCCTCTGGAGCAGATGCATTTCTGATAGCGGCGGATTTTACGAAAGCAACGGGAGAGCGCCACTGGGAAGTACTGCTGCGCACGCGCGCCATTGAAAACGGATGCTACGTGCTCGCCGCCAACCAGTGCGGCCAGAAAGCGCGGTTTGAGGCGTACGGCCATTCCATGATCATTGCGCCGGACGGCGAAATTCTTGCGGAGGCAGATGATACCCCGCAGGTACTCATCGCAGAGCTGGATCCGGAAGTGCTGGAGCGGACAAGAAATGAAATCCCGTCTCTGGAAAACAGGAGAGACGATCTTTACCGTGTAAGCTCGGGAAACGTACGGATTTATGAAGAATAAAAATGCAGGGAGGAAATAAGAAGATGGATCAGTTTATACAGTATACCCCGACGGAAGTCGTGTTCGGAAAAGAGACCGAAAACCAGGCAGGCGCTGAGGTAAAGAAATGGGGCGGCACAAAGGTGCTCGTCGTTTACGGAGGCGGAAGTGCAAAACGGAGCGGTCTTCTGGACCGAGTGGAAGCATCTCTTGCAAAAGAGGGCCTTGCCTTTGAAGAGCTTGGCGGCGTAAAACCAAACCCGAGACTTGCCCTTGCCGAGGAGGGTGTGAAAAAAGCAGTGGAAATGCAGGCAGACTTTATTCTTGCCGTCGGCGGCGGAAGCTCGATTGACACCGCAAAAGCCGTTGCACACGGAGCTGCAAATCCGGAGGAGGCACTCTGGGATATCTGGACGAAAAAAGTACCGCTGACAAAATCTCTCCCGGTAGGAGCGGTTCTGACGATTCCGGCAGCCGGAAGCGAGATGAGCGATTCAGCAGTTCTGACAAACGAGGCAATCGGCAAAAAGGCCGGCATCAACACGCCGTTCAACCGCTGCAAATTTGCCATCATGAATCCGGAGCTGGCAGCAACCCTGCCGAAATACCAGATTGCCTGCGGCGTAACCGACATCATGATGCACACGATGGAGCGCTATTTCATTCCGGAGAGCCAGTGCGAGATGACGGACGAGATCGCAGAGGGACTCCTCCGTACCGTAATCAAAAACGGACCGAAGGTTCTGGAAAACCCATCCGATTACAATGCGATGGCGGAAATCATGTGGTGCGGAAGCCTGTCACACAATGGACTGACGGAGTGCGGACGCGGCAAAGATTTTTCGGTACATAAATTCGGCCATGCGTTAAGTGCAAAATACGATGTAGCACACGGCGCATCCCTGGCGGCAGTCTGGGGTGCCTGGGCGAAATACCAGTACGATGAGGAGACGGTTCTCTGGCGGTTTGCACGGTTTGCAGAAAAAGTCTGGGGCATCACAGAGGGAAGCGATCACAAACGGGCAACGGAAGGCATTGAGCGCACAGTAGCGTTCTTCCATTCGCTCGGCATGCCGACCTCCCTGCATGAGCTTGATATCCCGAACCCGTCGGATGAGGATCTGCGTGCCCTTTCCATGGATGCAACACAGCAGGACACTGTAAAACTGTCCCGCATCCGCAAGCTGGGCGCACAGGAAGTATACGAGATTTACCAGATGGCGCGATAAAAGGAGGAAAACCAGATGGCAAAAAAGAAAATCGCAGCACTGCTGATCGCAGCGGTCGTTGCGGCAGGAGGCTGGGCGCTTCCGGCAAGGGTAAGCGCAGCAGAAAATGACGGCACGGCCGTAACCTGGCAGCAGGATGAGACGGAAAGTTCCGAGCAGAATTCGGATGAGGAAGCGGCAGTGCAGGAGCAGAGCGGTACTTCGGAAAACGAGACGCCGGCTGTTACGATTCCAGGTGAGGACAACGAACAGGAGCCGGAAGAGAAACTTCCTGCCGGCTGGGTGAAACAGGAGGACGGAAGCTGGAAATACAGAAAAGAGGACGGCACGATGGCCGCCAGCGAGTGGATCACCCATCTGAACCGGAGATATTATCTGAATGCAGACGAAATCATGTGCACGGGTCTTTCGATGGTCAACGGAAAGCTCTATTATTTTGAGAGCTGGGGCGGAGCCGGATACAAAGGCTGGAAAAAAGTCGGCGGGGCATGGTACTATCTGAACGAGGACGGAAGCGTCAAAACGAATGAATGGTTCGTTCACGACAAGAGAACATACCATGTAGATGAAAACGGTGTGATGAGCACCGGACTGCAGAAGATTGACGGAACGCTCTACTACTTCGAGAGCTGGGGCGGAGCCGGATTCCAGGGCTGGAAAAAAGTCGGCGGAACATGGTACTATCTGAATGAGGACGGAAGCCTCAGAACGAATCAGTGGTTTGTGCATGATAAAAGAACGTACCATGTAGACGCAGACGGTGTGATGAGTACCGGCTGGCAGACGATTGACGGCGTTGATTATTACTTTGAAAGCTGGGGCGGCATGCGCGTGAACGCCTGGGCGGCCAAGGGCAGTGACTGGTATTACATGGACAGCAACGGAACCCCCAAAGGGGAAGGCTGGCTGCTGTATGACAAGAACTGGTATTATCTGAGGCAGGACGGCAAAATGATGCACAGTGAATGGCTGTGGTATGATAATAACTGGTATTACCTGCAGAGCTGGGGCGGCATGTATAAGAGCCAGTGGGTAACGATCAAAGGCGCAACGTATTACTTCCGGAGCTGGGGCGGTATTTACAAGAACGGCTGGCAGGAAGTGGACGGAAAAACGTATTACTTCCGAAGCTGGGGCGGCATCTATAAGGATACCTACATCGACGGCTATTACGTTGATAAAAACGGTGTCCGCCGGAACAGCAAAAATATCTGCGTGGCAATCGACGCAGGACACCAGAGAAGAGGAAACAGCGAGAAAGAGCCGATCGGACCGGGATCATCGACCTATAAGGCGAAGGTTGCTTCCGGAACATGCGGTGTGGCAACCGGCATCAATGAGTATGAGCTGAACCTTGCGGTATCTTTAAAGGTACGCGATATCCTTGAGGAGCGCGGCTACGATGTTTACATGATCCGCGAGACGCACGACGTCAATATCAGCAACTCCGAGCGTGCAAAACTTGCCGCGCAGAACGGAGCAGACATTCTCGTGCGTGTACACGCGAACGGAGATTCGAACCAGTCGGTTTACGGAGCACTCACGATGGCACCGAGCAGCAGAAATACGTATCTTTCCGGTGATGTGGTCAGCAAGAGCCAGAAGCTCTCCCAGAAGATGATCGCAGCATTCTGCAAAGACACCGGTGCGAAGAACCGCGATGTGATTTACACCGATTCCATGAGCGGCATCAACTGGAGTACCATTCCGGTCACGATCATTGAGCTTGGCTTCATGAGCAATCCTTCCGAGGACCGTTTGATGGCAACCGAGGATTACCGAAACAAGATGGCACAGGGAATTGCGGACGGAATCGACGCATATTACGAATAAACAAAGGGACCTGCCTGAAATGGGCGGGTCCTTTTTGCATGCAAAAAAAGAAAGCGGAGCGAGTCCGCTTTCTTTTGGGAATCCATAGGATCAGATCTTATTTGTTGTTGTTTTTCTCCAGCTCCTGCATTTTCATCGCACGAACCTTCAGCGGCAGACCGAACAGTGTGATGAATCCGTCTGCATCGTGGTGATCGTAGAGATCGCCGGTGGTGAAGGAAGCAAGAGACTCATTGTACAGGCTGTACGGAGAAGACTCGCCGGCTTTGATGATGTTGCCTTTGAACAGTTTGAATTTTACTTCGCCTGTTACGTATTTCTGGGTTACATCAACGAATGCCTGGATTGCCTCGCGCAGAGGAGTGTACCATTTTCCTTCGTAAACAACCTCAGCAAGCAGGTTTCCGAGATCTTTCTTTGTTTTCAGGGTCTCACGGTCGAGAATCAGCTCCTCTAACTGCTCATGTGCAGCCATCAGGATGGTTCCGCCAGGAGTCTCATAAACACCGCGGGATTTCATGCCGACAACACGGTTCTCAACGATATCAACAATACCGATGCCGTGTTTTCCGCCCAGCTTGTTCAGCTCGGTGATGATTTCAGAAACTTTCATTTCTTTTCCGTTTAAGGTCTTCGGAACGCCGGCCTCAAAGGTCATGGTTACGTACTCGCCTTCGTCCGGAGCTTTTTCCGGAGGAGTGGTCAGTACGAGAAGATCGTCGTAGTTCGGCTCGTTGGACGGATCCTCAAGCTCAAGTCCCTCATGGCTGATGTGCCACAGGTTACGGTCACGGCTGTAGCTGTGGTTTGCATCAAACGGAAGGTCGATGCCGTGTGCTTTACAGTAAGCCAGCTCGTCTTCACGGGACTGCATGGTCCATACATCGGTCATTCTCCAAGGAGCGATTACTTTGATATCCGGAGCAAGGGCTTTGATGCCGAGCTCGAAACGGATCTGGTCATTTCCTTTACCGGTAGCGCCGTGGCAGATGGCAACAGCACCTTCTTTTCTTGCGATCTCAACGAGTTTCTTTGCGATAACCGGACGTGCCATGGAAGTACCGAGCAGGTATTTGTTCTCATAAACAGCGCCTGCTTTTACGCACGGCATGATGAAGTCTTCACTGAACTCGTCGATAACGTTTTCGATATATAATTTGGAAGCGCCGGAAAGTTTTGCTCTCTCATCGAGGCCAACCAGCTCGTTTCCCTGGCCGCAGTCGATGCAGCAGCAGATTACTTCGTAGTCAAAGGTCTCTTTCAGCCACGGAATAATGGCAGTAGTATCAAGTCCGCCGGAATAGGCAAGTACAACTTTTTCTTTCATAATGTAAGATCCTCCTTGGATTTCTCGTGCACCTATATGCGCGGTGCATCGTCAATGACTAAAATATACATCATACGACAGGATTATGCAAGCTTTTTTTCAGAAATTCAAAAAAAACTTGCATAATATACATTTGAGGTGTATACTTATGCAGTCGACGGTATATGACAGCAGAAAACAAAGATTTTTCATTGAAAAAAGAAAATAATTGAGCTATCATAAAGAGAAAAGAAAAAATGTCCGGCAAGACAAGAAAACGGGCGAAAGAAAAAAGGAGAAAAAGGTATGATCAGAGCAGGAATTATCGGTTCTACAGGATATGCAGGAGGCGAGCTGGTGCGTATTCTCCTGGGACACAAAGATGTGGAGATTAAATGGTATGGTTCCAGAAGCTATATCGATAAGAAATATGCGTCGGTTTACCAGAATATGTTTCAGTTAGTAGACGATGTCTGCAAGGACGACAACATGGAGCAGCTTGCAAAGGAAGTAGACGTCATTTTTACAGCAACTCCGCAGGGCCTCTGTGCTTCCCTGGTAAATGATGAAATTCTTTCGAAAGTAAAGGTCATCGACCTGAGCGCCGATTTCCGTATTAAAGATGTAAAAACGTATGAAGAGTGGTACAAGATCGAGCATAAATCCCCGCAGTATATCGACGAGGCGGTTTACGGACTGTGCGAGATCAACCGTGAGAAAGTAAAACAAGCGCGCATCGTGGCAAACCCGGGATGCTATCCGACCTGCTCAACTCTTTCGATTTATCCTTTATTAAAGGAAGATCTGATTGATGGAAACACCATCATTATTGATGCAAAATCAGGAACTTCCGGAGCAGGAAGAGGAGCGAAAGTGGACAACCTCTACTGCGAGGTTAATGAAAACATCAAGGCATACGGCGTTGCCGGCCACCGCCACACACCGGAGATCGAGGAGCAGCTTTCCTATGCAGCTGGCTACCCGATCACCCTGAACTTCACCCCGCATCTTGTTCCGATGAACCGCGGCATTCTCGTAACGGCATATGCATCCCTGAAAAAAGATGTGACTTACGAAGAGGTTAAAGCCGTTTATGATAAGTATTATGCCAACGAGCAGTTTGTACGTGTTCTCGATAAGGATGTCTGCCCGCAGACGAAATGGGTCGAGGGAAGCAACTATGTGGATGTCAACTTCAAGATTGATCCGAGAACGAAACGAATCATCATGATGGGTGCGATGGACAACCTGGTCAAAGGCGCAGCAGGACAGGCGGTACAGAATATGAACCTGATGTTCGGCCTGCCGGAAAACGAAGGCCTGTGCATGCCGCCGATGTTCCCGTAAAAAAGACAGAAGCAGACAACAGACGGAATTTACGAAAAGTGAGGATAAAAGAATGAAAAAGATTGAAGGAGGCATCACTGCTGCAAAAGGTTTTCAGGCAGCAGGCGGCGCAGCAGGAATTAAAAAACAGGGCGTAAAGGATATGGCACTTGTCTACAGCGAGGTACCGTGCGTAGCAGCAGGAACCTTTACTACAAACATCGTAAAAGCAGCTCCGGTCAAATGGGACCAGGAGATTGTATACAACCATCCAACCGCACAGGCAATCGTCTGCAACAGCGGAATCGCCAATGCATGCACCGGCGAGGAGGGCTATGGCTACTGCAGAAAAACCGCAGAGGCAGCATCGGCTGCACTTTCCATTCCAGAGGACTCCGTTCTCGTTGCATCGACCGGTGTTATCGGAAAACAGATTCCGATCGATAAGATCGCAGCCGGCGTGGAAATGCTGAAACCGCAGCTTGCAGCTACAAGAGAAGCCGCAGCTACAGCAGCACAGGCGATCATGACAACCGACACCGAGCCGAAGGAAGTTGCTGTTCAGATCGAAATCGGCGGAAAAACCGTAACGATCGGCAGCATGTGCAAGGGCTCCGGCATGATCCATCCGAATATGTGCACCATGCTGAGCTTTGTGGCAACCGATGCCAATATTTCGAAAGAGATGCTGCAGAAAGCACTGAGCGAAGTCGTACCGGACACCTACAACATGGTTTCCGTAGACGGTGATACTTCCACAAACGATACCGTTCTCCTTCTGGCAAACGGTCTTGCCGGAAACCCGGAAATTACGGAAGAAAACGAGGATTACAAGATTTTCAAAGAAGCACTCTTTGAAGTCAATAAAACACAGGCGATGCACATCGCAGGCGACGGCGAGGGCGCAACCGCACTGTTCGAAGTGACGATTCAGGGAGCCGAGAGCAAAGAGCAGGCCGTGACACTGGCAAAATCCGTCATCACATCGAGTCTGACGAAAGCGGCAATCTTCGGCCATGACGCCAACTGGGGAAGAATCCTCTGCGCGATGGGTTACTCCGGAGCAAAATTCGATCCGGAAAATGTAGATCTCTACTTTGAGAGCGCAGCCGGAAAACTGCAGATTATCACGAAAGGTGTTGCCGTTGACTACAGCGAGGAGGAGGCAACGGAGATCCTCTCCGAGCCGAAAGTAACTGCGATCGCCGACATCCACATGGGAGAGGCGGCAGCAACGGCATGGGGCTGCGACCTGACCTATGACTATGTAAAAATTAATGCGGATTACCGTTCTTAAAAAACATTCGGATGAAATTCTGAGGGAATACAACGAAAACGTGCCGGGAAATCGTGTTTCCGGTACAGCAGAACCAGGAATCAAAAGAGGAGAGCGAGGAAAAAATCATGGTAAATCAGATGTATCTGGACAAAGCAAATGTGCTGATCGAGGCACTTCCTTATATTCAGCGGTTCAACCGCAAAATCATTGTCATCAAATACGGCGGAAGCGCGATGGTGGATGAAGAGCTGAAGAGAAACGTCATTCAGGACGTTGTTCTTCTGAAGCTGGTTGGATTCAAACCAATCATCGTACACGGCGGCGGAAAGGAAATCAGCCGCTGGGTCGGAAAGGTCGGCATGGAACCGAAGTTTGTCAACGGCCTTCGTGTAACGGATGCGGATACGATGGAAGTGGCAGAGATGGTGCTGAATAAGGTCAACAAAGAGCTTGTCACCATGATTCAGTCGCTCGGTGTCAACGCAGTCGGCATCAGCGGAAAAGACGGCGGTCTCTTAAACGTAGAGAAAAAGCTGTCCAAGGGAGAGGACATCGGCTTCGTTGGAAATATCAAAAATGTAAATCCGAAGGTGCTGTACGATCTTCTGGACAACGACTTCCTGCCGGTTGTCTGCCCGGTTGGCATGGACGATGATTTCAACACCTACAACATTAACGCAGACGACGCAGCCTGCGCGATCGCAGAGGCGTTAAATGCAGAAAAACTGGCATTCCTGACCGATATCGAGGGTGTATACAAAGATCCGAAGGACCCGGAGAGCCTGATTTCCGAGCTCCACGTACAGGAAGCAAGAGATCTCATCACCAACGGAAATGTCGGTGGCGGTATGATTCCAAAGCTCCAGGGCTGTATCGACGCGATTGAGAACGGTGTTTCAAGAGTCCACATCATGGACGGAAGAATCCAGCACTGCCTGCTGCTTGAGATCTTTACGAACAAAGGAATTGGTACGGCGATTTTAGGGGAAAACAAGGAGAAATTCAATCATGAAGACGAATGAGTATATGGAACAGACCGAGCAGTACGTGCTCCACACCTATAACCGGTTCCCGCTCGTGATCGACCACGGCGAGGGCGTTCATCTGTATGACACCGACGGAAAAGCATATCTGGACTTTGCAGCAGGTATCGCGGTATATGCGCTCGGCTACAGCAATGACGATTATAAAAAAGCAGTGAAAGACCAGGTGGACAAAGTCATCCATGTTTCCAACCTGTTCTACAATGTGCCGATGGGCTCCGCGGCAGAAAAGCTGGCGAAGGCATCCGGCATGGATAAAGTATTCTTTACGAACAGCGGTACGGAGTCGATCGAGGGAGCCATCAAAGTAGCGAGAAAATACGCTTACTTAAAAGACGGCAGCAACGATCACGAGATCATCGCGATGAACCATTCTTTCCATGGAAGAAGCCTTGGAGCGCTTTCTGTAACAGGAAATACGCATTATCAGGATCCGTTCAAACCGCTGATCGGCGGCATTAAATTTGCGGATTTTAATGATCTGGAGAGCGTAAAGGCACAGATTACCGACAAGACATGTGCGATCATCATGGAGACTGTACAGGGCGAGGGCGGTATCTATCCGGCAACGAAAGAATTTTTACAGGGCGTGCGCGATCTGTGTGACGAGCACGACATTCTGCTGATCCTCGATGAGATCCAGTGCGGCATGGGAAGAACAGGAAAGCTGTTCGCATGGCAGGATTACGGCGTACAGCCGGATGTCATGACGTGTGCAAAAGCACTTGGCTGCGGCGTTCCGGTCGGCGCCTTCGTGCTGAATAAAAAGACGGCAGAGCATTCGCTCATTCCGGGAGACCACGGAACGACATACGGCGGAAACCCGCTGGCCTGCGCGGCTGTCAATGCTGTATTTGAATGCTATGAGAAACAGCATGTCGTAGAGCATGTAGCAGAGACGGCTCCGTATCTGGAGAAAAAGCTGGACGAGCTGGTGGAAAAATATGACTGCCTCGCAGCACGCCGTGGAAAAGGCTTTATGCAGGGCCTTGTCGTAACGGGACGTCCGGTCGGAGAAGTCATCAACCGCGCGATTGAGAACGGACTTCTTGTGATTTCCGCCGGAAGCGACGTTCTTCGTATGGTACCGCCGCTTGTGATTACGAAAGATGACATCGATGAGATGATTGAAAAACTGGAGAAAGCATTACAGTAATGTGAAATAGACAGCCGTCTGGTTTCCTAGGCAGGAGACCGGTCGGCTGTTTTCCTGCTGTCCCTGAGTTCTGTATAAAAACGGGGAAAAAAGGAATAGTATAAAATGTACTCTCGGAGCCTTTCTGCACTTGCTTTTACGGCCGATTTTCCGCCAGCTGCACCCAAATTTCATCAACGTACGCACCGCGTACGCCTCAGAAATTTGGGCACAACTGACAAAAAATCTTCTCGTAAAATCAAGCGCAGAAAGACTCCGAGAGTACATAAAAAAACAGCAGGAGGAAAAATCAATGGCGGGAATTTTAACAGCGCTGCTCTCCGGAGCGCTGATGAGTATTCAGGGTGTATTCAACACGGAGGTGACGAAACAGACGAGTACATGGCTGGCGGCCGGCTGGGTGCAGATCAGTGCGTTTGTCGTCTGTCTTGCGGCATGGTGCATTACCGGGAGGGAGCCGATCGGGGATCTGTTCCGCGTAAAGCCGTGGTATCTGCTGCTCGGCGGTGCAATTGGCGCGTTTATCACGATCACGGTTATCTGGAGTATGGCAGGGCTCGGCCCGGCGAAGGCGGCGATGCTGATCGTCATTTCCCAGCTCGCAGCGGCGTGGCTGATTGAACTGTTCGGCCTTTTCGGTATGGAAAAAACGGATTTCACCGTGCGCAAGCTGCTCGGCATGGCAGTGGCAGTTGTGGGAATTGTAGTGTTTCAGTGGGAATAACGATTAAGATTTCTACTTGTATTTTTATGGTTTCTTCGATACAATAGAAACGTAGTTATGCGTACACAAGGGACCCTTGCGCGTCAGATGCGAAGCGGAAGGGAGTACACAGCATGAAATTGAAAAAACAGCAGGACAGAGGCAGAAAACATGCAAAAATACTGGCGGCGATGCTGGTTTTTTTGCTCTGCGGATGCAACCACAGGGATACAGAATACAAACTGTCAGATAGCACAGGCGGGAGCACGGCGGAAAACGTTTTCGGGAATCAGAAGGAAGTGGATGAGGAGCAGACGGTTTCCGAAAAAAGCGCCGGAGAAACCACAGGCATTCCGGAAAAACGTGAGGCACAGGAGGCAGCACCGGAAGAAACGGTGCAGGTTTATATCTGCGGTGCGGTCGCTTCCCCCGGTGTCTACACGCTGCCGGGCGGAAGCCGCGTAGTGCAGGCTGTGGAAGCGGCAGGCGGATTTCTGCCGGATGCTGAAGAAAAAATCCTCAATCTTGCACGGAAAATCGAAGACGGAGAGCAGATCACCGTCTGGACGCGCGAGGAGGCAGAAAACATGGAAATCACGGAAACGCCGCAGCAGAATACGGGCGGCACGGAGCAGGCTTCCGGTTCCGGCAAAGTCAACCTGAACACGGCCGGAAAAGAAGAACTGATGACACTCTCCGGCATCGGAGAGAGCCGTGCGGATGCCATCATCGCCTACCGCGAAGCAAACGGCCCGTTTGGTTCGATTGAGGAGATTATGAACATTGAGGGCATCAAGGGAAAGATGTTTGAAAAGATAAGGGGTTCTATCGAGGTTTAGAACAAGAAGGAGAAGAAATGGCAAAGAAAGTTCTTGTAGTTGATGATGAAAAACTGATCGTAAAAGGAATCCGCTTCAGCCTGGAGCAGGACGGCATGGAGGTTGACTGCGCATACGACGGCGAGGAAGCACTCTCCATGGCAAAAGAAAAAGAATACGATATGATCCTTCTGGATCTGATGCTGCCAAAGCTGGACGGATTGTCCGTCTGCCAGCAGATCCGTGAATTTTCCAACGTTCCGATCGTCATGCTGACCGCAAAGGGCGAGGACATGGACAAAATCCTGGGACTGGAATACGGCGCAGATGATTACATCACAAAGCCGTTCAACATTCTGGAAGTAAAAGCACGCATCAAGCCATCATGCGCCGTGCGGCCCGCCAGGAGCCAAAAGAAGAGAAAGCAAAAGTCGTACAGGTGAAAGACCTGCGGATCGACTGCGAGAGCAGAAGAGTCTTCATCGGAGACCGCGAGATCAATCTGACTGCGAAGGAGTTCGATGTGCTCGAGCTTCTCGTCTTCAATCCGAACAAGGTGTACAGCAGAGAGAACCTGCTGAACATTGTCTGGGGCTATGAGTACCCGGGCGACGTGCGCACCGTAGATGTACATATCCGCCGTCTGCGCGAAAAGATTGAGAAAAATCCAAGTGAACCGAAGTACGTTCACACAAAGTGGGGAGTTGGTTACTATTTCCAGGCTTAAAAACAAAGAAAAATGGAAGTTTCTGCGGAGTCTGCGCTTCCGCATCACGGTGATTCTTGTGATCATCGGCATTGTACCGTGTGTGATCCTTGAGAAGAGCATCGTAAACAGCTATGAGGACCGTGCGGTATCGGTGCGCAGCATTACCGTAAAAAATCAGTGCGATATTATCTGCAACCAGCTCATCCAGCAGAATTACATGGAAGATCCTGGATCGGATGTCATCAACGGACAGCTCAGTATGCTGACGAATATCTACGGCGGCAGAATCCTGATTATCGACCAGGATTTCCGCGTCATCAAAGATACGTACGATATGGACCGCGGAAAGACGATTATCTCGCAGGAGGTCATCCAGAGCTTTCAGGGCAAGGAGACGAGCCAGTACGACCGGAAAAACAACTATCTGGAAATGACGGTGCGGATTCAGAATACCGAGACGAAGGAGACGCTCGGCGTTATGCTCGTCAGCATTTCGACGGATGAGATCCGTGCGAATATGAAAATTCTGGAGACGAAGGGAATGACGATTCTTTCGATCATTGCGCTTCTCGTGCTGGTTTTTGGCTATCTGCTCGCGGGCATTCTGATGAAGCCGTTCCAGAAGGTCACCCGTTCCATCGAGGACATCACCGACGGCTATCTCGACGAAAGCATTTCTGTTCCGGATTACCTCGAGACAGAGCTGATCACGGACGCATTCAACAAGATGCTGACCCGCGTCCGCACGCTCGACGATTCCCGCCAGGAATTTGTTTCGAACGTCTCGCATGAGTTAAAGACGCCGCTTGCGTCCATGAAGGTTCTGGCGGATTCGCTGAACGGGCAGGAGGGCGTTCCGGTGGAACTTTATCAGGAGTTCATGCAGGATATTACCTCGGAGATCGACCGCGAAAACCAGATTATTACCGACCTTTTGTCGCTGGTCAAGATGGATAAAAAGGTGGCAGACCTCAATATCACCCAGGTCAATATCAACGAGCTGTTAGAGCAGCTGCTGAAGCGGCTTCATCCGATTGCCGCACAGAAAAATGTGGAGCTCATTCTCGACAGCTTCCGCCCGGTCAATGCGGAGGTGGATGCGACGAAGCTCTCGCTGGCGTTCTCGAACCTGATCGAAAACGGCATCAAATACAACAACGAGAATGGATGGGTGCGTGTATCCTTAAATGCGGATCACAAATATTTCTACGTGACGGTGGCAGACTCCGGCATCGGCATCCCGGAGGAGTCGATTGCGCATATCTTCGAGCGTTTCTACCGCGTGGACAAGTCCCACTCGCGGGAAATCGGCGGAACCGGCCTTGGCCTTGCGATTGCGCGGAGCGCGATTGTCATGCACCGGGGAGCGATCCGTGTATACAGCAAAGAAAACGAGGGAACGACATTTTCCGTGCGGATTCCTCTGAATTACGTGATGTAGGAGGTGGCGCACATGAAACGGATACTTGGCGTACTGCTGGCCGGCGTGCTGCTTCTTAGCGGCTGCGGGCAGTGGCAGAAGAGCCAGAAGGAGTCGGCGTATCACCTGTACTGCCTGGACAAAACCGGCACAACACTGGTGCAGGAGCCGTATGAACCAAAAGAAGGAACGGATCAGAAACTGATCAAGGAGCTGGTTGACGCGCTGCAGGAGAAACCTGCCAAGGACGGAAACCAGGCACTTCTTTCCAATGGGATTTCCATCAAGACGTATACGCTGGAGAACGGGCTCCTTACGCTGAACTTAAGTGGAGAGTACGGAGAGCTTGCGCGGCCGCAGGAGGTTTTGGTGCGTGCAGGACTGGTGCGTACCTTTGTGCAGGTTCCGGAGGTGGAGCGCGTGACGCTTCTGATTGACGGGGATCCGTTAAAGGATTCCAAAGGACGCGAGATCGGAACGATGACGGCGGACAGCTTTCTGGAAAATTCCGGAAGGGAAATTTATCAGTATCAGTATGCGACGCTGACACTGTATTTTGCAAATGAAGCAGGCGATCATCTTGTGAAAGAGACGCGGCGGGTGCCGTACAGCACGAACATTCCGCTGGAACGTGTCGTGGTGGAGCAGCTGATGAAGGGACCGAAAGAAGACGGCCACTATGCAGTGCTGCCGGATACGATGAATGTCTTAAGTGTCACGACATCCGATCGGATTGCCTATGTGAATTTTGACAAATCTTTTAAGGATTCTGCGCTTTCGAGTGTGGCGGAGCAGATTCCGATTTACGCGGTGGTGGATTCCATCACGGCGAACTGTAAGGTGGATAAGGTGCAGTTTTCCATCAACGGAGAGAGCGATGTAACCTTCCGTGAAACGATGAAACTCAATCAGTTCTACGAGGAAGACCTGTCTTATCTGGAGGAAAAAGATACATGAGAAAACGGCCCATGTGCCTGGCGTGTCTTGGATTCATGCTGGTGCTTGTGCTGCTGCGGATTGCGGGCGTGCCTCTTGGCACGCCTTTTTCTGACCCCAAATACGAAAACAAAGCGCAGCAGGGCAGGAAGGTGTGGATTGCAGGGACAATTGAAACGTATGAGAAAAAGAGCAGCAACAACGGGTATGTGCTGCGTGGGGAGGGAAGCAAAGGGAAAATTTATCTGCTCGCAAAGCGGGGAGATCTGCCGGTCGGAGCCGCTGTGCGGGTGTACGGAACTGTAAAAAAGCCGGAAAGCCCGCGCAATCCGGGGATGTTTGATGAGAAAACATATTATGAGGGAAAAGGCTGTGCGTTCTACGTGATTTCGGAACGGGAGGAAGTTGTGGATGTCGGGCGGTGGAATCTCGGCGAAGCGCTCCGGCTGGAGCGGGAGCGGTGCTGTGCCGTTTTAAAAGAAATGATGCCGGAGGAGGAGGCAGGTGTGCTTTCTGCGATGCTGCTCGGGGAACGGTCGGAACTCACGGAGGAGACGTATCTGGCGTATCAGCAGAGCGGTCTGCTGCACCTGATTTCCGTTTCCGGCATGCATCTGATGCTGCTCGGCATGGCACTCCGACGGCTGCTGATGGCGCTGCATCTGCCGAAAACTCCCGCATCTCTGGCAGCGGCCGCCGGTATGGTGCTGTATGGCATGTTTACCGGCAGCGGAACGGCGACCGTGCGTGCAGTGGTGATGTTTGCGGTGCGGATGGGAGCTGTCGCAGTGGGAAGGACGTATGATTCCTTAAGTGCGCTCTCTCTTGCGGCAATTCTGATGCTGGCGGAAAACCCCTCGTATCTGGAGCAGAGCGGGTTCTGGCTTTCGTTTGGAGCAGTAACAGCCATTTCCGGGGTTTATCCGGTTCTGGCGGGGGAGAAGGCGGAACGGAAGAGACGCGGGGAAAAAACGGGGTTGGAAAAGCTTGCGGCGAAAGGAAAAGAGGCTGCGATGGTGTACCTTTCCCTGCAGCTTGTCATGATCCCGCTGCAGGCGTGGTATTTTTATGAGATTCCGCTCTTTGCGTTTCTGCCGAATCTGTTTGCAGGAGCTGTCATGACGGCGGTGCTGCTGACGGGTGCTGCGGGGCTTCTGGCGGGACTGGCAAGCGTGAAAGCGGGAAGTGTTGTTCTGCTTCCGACGCGGTTCCTGCTCACACTTCTGCGGCAGATGACAGCGGCGGTCGCACAGATTCCGGGAAATGTGTGGATCTGCGGTCAGCCGGAAAAATGGCAGATGGCAGGATATGGAATCATTCTGACCGGTCTGCTGGTGATACTGTATGTGCGAAAACGAAAACGGGAGATGAATCCGGATGGGGCAAAACGAAAAGGTGCGCAGGCACGAAAGCGGGAGCGGATGCTCTTTGGTATTACCATGTTTTTTGCCTGTGTTCTGCTTTTTTACCGTCCCCGGGAAACGTTTTCCATTACAGCGCTGGACGTCGGCCAGGGCGATTCGCTGGTGGTGGAGAGCGGCCGTTTTGTGATGCTGAATGACGGCGGGAGCAGCAGTGCGTCTGCGGTCGGGGAAAAAAGGATTCTCCCATATCTGAAACAGCGCGGCATTGCCGCTCTTGATGCCGTTGTTGTCACGCACCCGGACGCAGATCACACGAACGGAATCCTCGAACTGCTGGAGCTGATCGGGGAGCAGAAAACGGCGCTTCGCATCCGCCATCTGTTCCTGCCTGTGTGGATGAAAGGAAGCGAAAAAGAAAATCCTTTTATTTTAGCCGCACAAAAAGCGGGAATTATGGTAGAATATCTAAAAAAGGGAGACGAGATCCGTGCAGGAGAACTCACCGTATCGGTACTTCATCCGGGAGCGGGCGAAGACTATACGGGAGAGGAAAACGCCGGAAGTGTTGTATTACAGCTTTCCTGCGGTGCCTGCCGCGCACTTCTGACGGGAGATCTGGAGGGAAGCGGAGAAGAAGAGGTCCTGGGGGCGGCAGAGCGGTGCCAGATTTTAAAGGTGGCGCACCACGGCTCGAGAAATTCAACGAGCGAGGCATTTCTGAACCGCATACAGCCGCAGATCAGCCTGATTTCCTGCGCGTGGCCGGGACGGTACGGCCATCCGCACCGGGAGCTGCTGGAGCGGCTTCGTGCCTGCAAAAGCCATATCTACGGAACACCGGTGGATGGAGCCGTGACAGTACAGCTGAAGCGTGACCGCCTGGCGGTTCACGGATACCGGTCGGATGTGGAATTTCCCGTCTCCTGAATGGTCAAAAGCTCCGGCTGCTGCGGCACTGCGCAAACGTGCTTCTGCCGGAACAAAAGAAAGAGGATGGAATGAAAAGCATTTTAGAAGATATCAAAACGCAGAATTTTAAGCAGGCCTACCTGCTCTACGGAGAAGAAGCCTATCTGAAGCATCAGTATAAAAACAAGCTGAAAAACGCACTGCTGCCGGAGGACGACACGATGAATTTCTCCCGCTTTGAGGGAAGAGGAACCGAGATTCCCAAAGTGATTGACCTTGCGGAGACGATGCCGTTTTTTGCGGACCGCCGTGTGATTCTGCTGGAAAATACAGGATTTTTCAAAAACAAAGCCGACGCGCTGGCAGACTACATGGGATCCCTGCCGGATTATCTGGTGCTGATCTTCGTGGAGGAGGAAGTCGATAAGCGGAACCGTATGTACAAGGCGGTGCAGAAGCAGGGAAGAGCAGTGGAATTTGCTCGTCAGGACGAAAAGACGCTGATGACCTGGGTACTCGGCATGATGAAAAAAGAGGGAAAAAAGATCACGCGCCAGGATATGGAAGATTTTCTGGAAAAGACGGGCACGGATATGGGAAATATCTCGCAGGAGCTGGAAAAACTGCTCAGCTATACGATGGGAAGAGATGTGATCACGCGGGCGGATATCGAGGCAGTCTGCACAACGCAGATTACGAACCGGATTTTCGAGATGATCCGCGCGGTAACGGAGAAGAAGCAGCGGAAAGCGCTCGATCTGTATCAGGATCTGCTGGCTTTAAAGGAGCCGCCGATGCGGATTCTCTTTCTGCTGGCACGCCAGTTCAATCTGCTGCTGCAGGTCAAAGAGCTGCTGGCAGAGCACTGCGATCAGGCGACGATCGCAAAACGGACGGGACTGCAGAGCTTCGTTGTGCGGAACTATATTCCCATGTCGCGCCAGTATGCGGCGGAGGAATTAAAAGCGGCGGTCAATGACTGCGTGCAGATGGAAGAGGACGTGAAGACGGGAAAAATTTCCGATCTGCTGAGCGTGGAACTGCTGATTACGAAATACAGCAGGGCGGCGTAAGAGCAGAGTTTTCTATAGCAAGACCCGAAAATAATGCAAAAAAGGCAGTGCTGCTGAGCGCGAATTGCAAGGAACAGATTTGAAGGCGTACCGGGGTACGACGAAAATCTGTGACGCAGTAATTCACGCTCTGCGGTGCTGAATTTTTTGCATTATTTTCGGGTCTTGCTATAAAAAGAACAAGGCGTACCGGTACAGGAAAACTGGCCGATACGCCTTGTTCTGTGTTTATCAAAAGATCTGTCGCGGCGCACTCTTTTGGTAAGCATAAAAAAAGAACCCAGCCACATGACGGTATGACTAAGTTCTCTTTGTTTTATATCTTGATTATGCGATTGAGTTTACAGCTTTGCTCAGATTGGATACTTTTCTGGCAGCGTTGTTTTTATGATAAACGCCTTTAGAAGCAGCCTTGTCGATGGTAGAGATCGCATTTACTAATGCAGCAGCAGCAGCCTCTTTATCGTTTGCAGCAACAGCAGCATCTACTTTTTTCATAGAAGTCTTAACTGCAGAACGGATTGCTTTGTTGCGGTCTGCCTTTGTCTGATTTACCAGGATTCTTTTCTTTGCGGATTTAATGTTAGCCAAACTGTACACCTCCAATATTTTTAAAATTAATGTGATTTAAGGGATGTTATTCAATGGAACAGACACGGGCGCTCCACTGAAACATGCTTTATTATCCTATAATATTTCGCATGGTTTGTCAATACATATTTTTGGAAAAATTGCAAAAACTACAACAAAAATACAGGAGAAGGAGAAAAGTATGATAGGAAAGTATAGGATGCGGACAGACCTGGCGATGGAGAATCAGGAAAAATTTGAGAGGGACCATGTGGAGATCTCCGGGGTCGAGATTGAGAAGAAGAAAAGAAAGGCGGAAATTCAGACAACCATTGTGAAAATCACATCGGAGCAGGGTGCAAAAATGATGGGAAAGCCGAAAGGGACGTATGTGACGATCGAAGCGCCGCTGCTTTTGACGGCAGACGAGGAGGAGAGCCGGAAAGCGGCGGAGGAGTTTTCCCACTGTCTGATGGAAATGGTGCCGGAAGCGTGCGGATCCGTTCTTGTGGCCGGCTCGGCAACCGCGGCATCACGCCGGATGCGCTCGGGCCGGAGACGGTGGAGCAGCTTAACGTTACGCGCCATCTGGTGCGCACCTACGGAAAGAAGGGCCGGGAAGTGAGTGCCCTTGCTCCCGGCGTTATGGCACAGACGGGCATGGAGGCAGTGGAAATCCTGCGCGGAACGGCAGAACAGACCCATCCAGATGTGATTCTCGCCGTGGATGCCCTTGCCGCATGCAGTATTCACCGGCTGAACTGTACGATCCAGCTTGCCGACACCGGAATCTGGCCGGGCTCGGGCGTCGGAAACCACCGCAATGCCTTAAATCAGGAGACGCTCGGCGTGCCGGTCATCGGAATCGGTGTGCCGACCGTTGTAGGGGCAGGAACGATCGTCCACGATGCCGTCGCAGGCGTTCTGGAATCGCTGGAGGAGTCCGAGATGGATGAATTTCTGGGAGAAGTCATTTCACCGGCGCTCGAAAGCCTTTACGTGACGACAAAAGAGATCGACGAGATGGTCCGCCGCCTGGCCGGGGTTCTTGCGGCAGGTATGAATCAGGCATTTTCCGGGGAACTGTAACATATCATGAATATGGTGATAATATGTGGAATGCCAGGCGAAATGGACGATGGTTCGGATGGGGATGTCTTTTCCTGTCCTGCAGTATACTGCTGTTCCGCAGTGCAGCGGTTCTCCGGAAAAATCATTTCTCAGAGGGGAAAGTTCTGCTGCAGCGGGCGGCAGCACAGGCGGAGCAGTTATCCGTGGATGTGATGATGCCGCTTCTTTTTTATGACGGAAAAGAGGACGGAAGGGGATGGATGGAAAATCTCCTCGCGGCAGTGCGGGATCAGATACCGGCGCTTCGGGAGGGAAGCACGGCAGAAAATAAGCTGTCTGCCGGGACAGAAGCAGCGGAAACGGATACGGCGAAGCAGGATTCGAATCCGGGACCGGGAGCAGAAAGAGGGCAGACAGAATCGAAGGAGCAGGGAACTGAGGAAGATCAAAAGGATGGAACTCAAAAAGATGAAACTCAAAAAGATGGAATGGAAATCACGGAGCCGGAGCAGACGGAAACAGGAATCACAGAACCGGCAGCCGGAGAGTCGGCATCAACGGCAGAACCCGAAGCGCCACAGTCTGTCCCGGAGGAGACCATCGAAACCGGCGGCGCACCGCGTGAGATTCTCTACCCGGAGGCCGACACGATTCAGGAGACAATTTCCCCTGACCTTCTTGCTGACCCGCAGGCGCTCCTGAACCGCTTCTTCGTTGTCGATCCCAACACTTCGGTCCTGCCGGGCGAGATCGACGGCAGCACCCTGCTCGGAAAAGACCTGACCCTGCCGGAAAATGCCGAAGGCCCGCAGATTCTGATCTATCATACCCATTCGCAGGAAACCTTCGCCGATTCCCGTCCGGGAGAAAGAGCGGACACGGTAATCGGCCTCGGTGATGATCTGCAGGAGCTTCTGGAAAAGCAGTACGGATACGAAGTGCTTCATATTACAGAGGCATTTGACATGAAAGAAGGCTGTCTCGAGCGGAGCCGCGCCTACAACTACGCGGAGCCGGTCATCGCAGCGGCGCTGGAAGAACACCCGTCCATTCAGGTCGTGATCGACCTGCACCGGGACGGGGTCAATGGTTCAAAACGTCTTGTGACAGAAATCAACGGAAAGCCGACCGCGCAGATCATGTTTTTCAACGGCCTTTCCCGCACGAAAGAAAGCGGCGAACTGACAAGCCTGCCCAATCCGTATCAGGCGGAAAACCTTGCATTTTCCTTTCAGATGGAGTATGAGGCAAAACAGTATTATCCCGGCTTTTCGCGCTGTATCTATTTAAAAGGCTACCGCTACAACCTCCATCTCCGCCCGAGATCTGTTCTTCTCGAGGTTGGTGCGCAGACGAATACGGTCGAGGAGGTGAAAAATGCAATGGGGCCGTTTGCGGATATCCTGCATAAGGTTCTGTCGGGCAAAAGTCCGGCATCAGGCGGATAAATTTATCTTGCTTTTTTGAGTGGAATTTCGTATCATACAAAATAGACATGAGATAAAATTGATATTTAACCCGTGAAAAAGCAGGAGGAAAAAACTTGTCAGGAATAGATCAGAGTAAAATTCGTAATTTTTGTATTATTGCCCATATCGACCATGGAAAATCAACCCTTGCGGACCGTATTATTCAGAAAACAGGCCTTTTGACCGAGCGTGAGATGCAGGATCAGGTGCTGGACAATATGGATCTGGAGCGTGAGCGCGGCATCACGATCAAGGCACAGGCGGTCCGTACCGTATACAAAGCGGCCGACGGCGAGGAGTACATTTTAAACATGATTGACACCCCGGGCCATGTTGACTTCAACTATGAGGTTTCCAGAAGCCTTGCCGCATGCGACGGCGCGCTGCTCGTTGTCGATGCATCGCAGGGTATCGAGGCGCAGACCCTTGCCAACGTCTATCTCGCCCTTGACCATGACCTGGATGTGTTCCCGGTCATCAACAAAGTAGACCTTCCAAGCGCCGAGCCGGACCGTGTAATTGCAGAGATCGAGGATGTCATCGGACTGGAAGCGCAGGATGCTCCGCGGATTTCCGCAAAAACCGGCCTGAACGTGGACGAGGTGCTCGAACAGATCGTACAGAAAATTCCGGCACCGGAAGGTGATCCGACGGAACCGTTAAAAGCACTGATTTTCGACTCTGTTTACGATGCATACCGCGGCGTCATCATTTCCTGCCGTGTAATGGAAGGAAGCGTGAAAAAAGGAACGAGAATCAGCATGATGGCGACAGGCGCTGTCGAGGAAGTTGTCGAGGTCGGCTACTTCGGCGCAGGCCGTCTGATCCCGTGCGACGAGCTCTCCGCCGGAATGGTAGGCTATATCACCGCCAGCATCAAAAACGTGCGCGACACCCGCGTGGGTGATACCGTGACCGATGCCGACCGTCCGTGTGCAGAAGCACTGCCGGGCTACAAAAAAGTCAACCCGATGGTATACTGCGGCATGTACCCGGCCGACGGCGCACAGTACGGCGATCTGCGCGACGCGCTGGAAAAACTGCAGTTAAACGATGCATCCCTCTTCTACGAGCCGGAGACATCGGCAGCACTGGGCTTTGGCTTCCGCTGCGGTTTCCTTGGACTGCTTCACCTGGAAATTATTCAGGAGCGCCTGGAGCGTGAGTACAATCTGGATCTCGTGACGACCGCACCGAGCGTTATCTATAAGGTTCACAAAACCGACGGAACCGTCATTGACCTGACCAACCCGTCGAATCTGCCGGACCCGTCCGAGATTGATTATATGGAAGAGCCGCTGGTAAAAGCAGAGATTATGGTGACGACCGACTACATCGGACCGATCATGGAGCTCTGCCAGCAGAGACGAGGCCAGTATCAGGGAATGGAATACATGGAGACGACGCGTGCGATGCTTCATTACCATCTCCCGCTGAATGAGATTATCTACGATTTCTTTGATGCCTTAAAATCCCGCTCCAAAGGTTATGCGTCATTCGACTACGAGCTGCTCGGCTATGAGAGAAGCGAGCTTGTAAAACTCGATATCCTCGTCAATAAAGAAGAAGTGGATGCGCTGTCCTTCATCGTATTCGAGGGATCTGCCTACGAGCGCGGAAGAAAGATGTGCGAGAAGCTCAAAGAAGAGATTCCGCGGCAGCTCTTCGAAATCCCGATCCAGGCGGCTGTCGGATCGAAGATTATCGCCAGAGAAACCGTCCGCGCGATGCGCAAAGACGTCCTTGCCAAGTGCTACGGCGGCGATATTTCCCGAAAGAAGAAGCTGCTGGAGAAGCAGAAGGAAGGTAAGAAGCGGATGCGCCAGGTAGGAAACGTGGAGATTCCGCAGAAAGCCTTTATGAGCGTGCTGAAACTGGATGAAAATTAAGAAATAAAAATGAGACCGGCCTGTCGGCGCCGCCTGCTGTTGCGGGAGCGCAGGGGCCGGTCTTTCGATCGTACGGAGGAAAAGCAGAATGAATAAAAAAAGAAAACCACTGGAACTCTATGTGCATATCCCGTTCTGCATCCGGAAATGCGCCTACTGTGATTTTGTCTCGGGACCGGGCACGAAAGCAATGCAGAAGGAGTATGAAGAGGCTCTGCTGGCAGAAATCGATGCAGCGGAAGAGACGGCAGAAAGTGAAGTGATTTCCGCCTTTTTCGGCGGCGGAACACCATCCGCAGTGGATGCCGGAATGCTCGCCCGTGTGATGGAAAAACTGCGGAGCAAGTACGTTTTTTCAGAGGATGCTGAGATTACGCTGGAGGCCAATCCGGGAACGCTGGATGCGGAAAAACTGAAATGTTACAGGAAGAGCGGCTTCAACCGGATCAGTATCGGCTGTCAGTCGGTTCACGATGAGGAGCTGAAACGGCTGGGAAGAATCCACACGTTTGCGGAATTTCAGGAGAGTTTTGCACTGGCACGGGATGCCGGGTTTGCGAATATCAACGTGGATCTGATGTCAGGTCTGCCAGAGCAGAGTGAAAAGAAATGGGAAGAGAGTCTTCGGACGATCGCGGAGCTTTCTCCGGAGCACATTTCCGCCTACAGCCTGATCGTGGAGCCGGGAACCCCGTTTGCGGAGCAGAAACTGGATCTGCCGGATGAGGACACAGAACGCGAAATGTATGCCAGAACGGCGGAAATCCTCGCAGAATACGGCTTTTTCCAGTATGAGATTTCCAATTATGCAAAGCCGGGCTTCGCATGCCGCCACAATATCGGCTACTGGAAAAGGACGGATTATCTGGGGTTCGGGCCTTCCGCGGCATCGTTATTCGGAAACCGCCGGTGGACGAACACGGCAGATCGATCTTTGTATCTGAAAGCGTGCGGAGCACTGGAAAAGATCCGTGAGGATGAGGAAATTCTTTCCCGGCAGGATGCCATGGAAGAATTTATGTTTCTCGGCCTTCGAATGACACAAGGGATCTCGACGGCGGAGTTTGAGGAGCAGTTTGGAAAGGAGATCCATGCCGTATACGGCGGGGTTCTGAAGAAATACGAAGCGGTGCATCTTTTACGGGAACACAGCGGGCGCCTGGCTCTGACACGCGATGGGATTTCCGTCAGCAATGTGATTCTGGCAGATTTTCTGCTGTAAAAAGATGATAAAGAAATAGAACAAATGTTTGCATAACGCACGGCGGTGTGCTATAATGGGAGAAAACGAGACAAGATTCCTGTCCCTGTCCGGACAGGATTCCAATTAATAAGAGGAACAGTTATGGCAGAGAAAAAAGAGTTTATCAGAATACGGGGAGCCAGGGAGAACAACCTGAAAGCACTGAATGTCGATATCCCCAGAAACCAGTTTGTTGTATTTACGGGCCTCAGCGGTTCAGGAAAGAGTTCGCTTGCGTTTGACACGATCTATGCGGAGGGCCAGCGGCGGTACATGGAGAGCCTTTCCTCCTACGCGCGCCAGTTCTTAGGACAGATGGAAAAACCGAATGTGGACAGCATCGAAGGCCTGCCGCCTGCTATTTCGATCGATCAGAAATCGACGAACCGGAACCCGCGTTCCACCGTCGGAACCGTGACGGAGATTTACGATTACTTCCGTCTTCTGTACGCGAGAATCGGTATTCCGCACTGCCCGAAGTGCGGAAAAGTCATCAGCCGCCAGTCGGTGGACCAGATGGTCGATCAGATCATGGCACTCCCGGAGCGGACGAAAATCCAGCTTCTCGCGCCGGTTGTGCGCGGCCGCAAGGGAAGACACGAAAAGGTGCTCGAACAGGCAAAACGCAGCGGCTATGTCCGCGTGATGATCGACGGCAGCCAGTATGAGCTGTCCGAGGAGATTACGCTGGATAAGAACCTGAAACACAACATTTCCATTATTGTGGACCGTCTTGTAGTCAAACCGGACATTGAAAAACGTCTGACGGATTCCGTCGAGAATGTACTGGATCTGGCGGACGGCCTTCTGGTGGTCGACACGATGGACGGAAATCAGCTCAACTTCAGCCAGAGCTTTTCCTGCCCGGACTGCGGCATCAGCATGGAGGAGATTGAGCCGAGAAGCTTTTCCTTCAACAACCCGTTCGGCGCCTGCCCGAGCTGTGCCGGCCTTGGCTACAAGATGGAGTTCGACGAGGATCTGATGATTCCGGACAAGACCGTATCCATCGCAGACGGAGCCATCACCGTGCTCGGCTGGCAGTCCTGCACGGACAAATCGAGCTATACGAGAGCCATTCTCGATGCGCTCGCAGAGGAGTACGATTTTTCCCTTTCCACTCCGTTCTGTGAATATCCGAAAAAAATCCACGATATCCTGATTTACGGAACGAACGGAAAATCCGTCAAGGTGCATTACCGCGGTCAGCGCGGCGTCGGTGTGTACGATGTGGCTTTTGAGGGGCTGATCAAAAATGTAGAGCGCCGCTACCGTGAGACCGGATCGGATTCTACAAAACAGGAATACGAAACCTTCATGCGTGTGACCCCGTGCCAGGCGTGCCATGGCCAGCGTCTGAAACCGACGTCGCTTGGTGTGACGGTCGGAGATAAAAATATTTTTGAAGTAACATCCCTTTCCATCGACAATCTGCAGAAGTTTATGCAGAACCTCGAACTCTCCGAACAGCAGCTGCTGATCGGAAAGCAGATTTTAAAAGAGATCCGTGCGCGTGTGAGCTTCCTTGCGGATGTCGGATTAAACTATCTGACCCTGGCGCGCGGAACGGCATCGCTGTCCGGCGGTGAGGCGCAGAGAATCCGTCTGGCAACGCAGATCGGCTCCGGCCTTGTCGGTGTCGCCTATATTCTCGACGAGCCGAGCATCGGTCTTCACCAGAGAGACAACGACAAACTTCTCGCGACGCTGAAACATCTGCGTGACCTCGGAAACAGCCTGATCGTCGTGGAGCACGACGAGGATACGATGCGCGCCGCTGACTGCGTTGTCGATATCGGCCCGGGAGCCGGTGAGCACGGCGGAGAGCTGGTGGCGATCGGAACAGCGGAAGATCTGATGAAAAATCCGAATTCCATCACCGGAAAATACTTAAGCGGAGAGCTGAAAATTCCGGTTCCGTCCGAGCGCAGAAAGCCGACGGGCTGGCTGAAGGTAGTCGGAGCAAAAGAGCACAATCTGAAAAATATCAACGTGAATTTCCCGCTTGGTGTCATGACCTGCGTGACCGGAGTCTCCGGATCGGGAAAGAGTTCCCTTGTCAATGAAATTCTGTACAAACGGCTGGCAAGAGATCTGAACCGTGCGCGGACGATTCCGGGTGCACACAAAGACATCATCGGTATGGAACAGCTCGATAAGGTCATCGACATCGACCAGTCCCCGATCGGAAGAACACCGCGTTCCAATCCGGCAACGTACACAGGTCTGTTCGATCAGATCCGCGACCTGTTTGCGGCAACGCAGGATGCCAAGGCGCGCGGCTACAAGAAGGGAAGATTCAGCTTTAATGTGAAGGGCGGCCGATGCGAGGCCTGCGGCGGCGACGGTATCCTGAAGATCGAAATGCACTTCCTGCCGGATGTCTATGTGCCATGTGAGGTCTGCCATGGAAAACGGTACAACCGTGAGACACTGGAAGTCAAATACAAAGGAAAGAGCATCTACGATGTGCTGAATATGACGGTCGAGGAGGCACTGGAATTCTTCAGGCCGGTACCGTCGATTTTCCGGAAATTACAGACCCTGTACGATGTCGGCCTTTCCTACATCCGCCTCGGCCAGCCGTCCACCACGCTGTCCGGCGGAGAAGCGCAGCGTATCAAGCTCGCAGCAGAGCTGAGCCGCCGCGGCACGGGAAAAACAATCTACATTCTCGACGAGCCGACGACGGGACTTCATTTTGCGGATGTCCACAAACTGGTGGAGATTCTGCACCGCCTGTCCGAGGGCGGAAATACCGTCGTTGTTATCGAACACAATCTGGATGTCATCAAGACGGCGGACTATATTATTGATATCGGACCGGAGGGCGGAGACGGCGGCGGAACCGTGATTGCGTGCGGAACGCCGGAGGAAGTGGCCAAGAGCCCGGTATCCTACACCGGAAAATATGTCGAAAAATATCTCTAAAAAATCCTTTCCATTTTAAAAGGGATTGTATATAATAAGAAGCGGGTTGGGTTCAGAACACATTCGATCCTTTTGTGTTTCGGGTGTTTTGAACCCGAACTTATTCTATACAAATTTCAAACAGATTAAAATAAAGAAAAATAAAAGAGAACAGGAAAGGGGATTACTATGGCTGCAACGACCGATATCGGAATTGATCTGGGGACGTCCAGCATCCTGGTCTATGCCAAGGGAAAAGGCATTGTATTAAAGGAGCCGTCCGTAGTTGCGTATGATAAAGATGCAGATAAAGTACGGGCAATTGGAGAAGAAGCGCGTCAGATGATTGGACGGACACCGGGCAATATTATGGCGGTCCGGCCCATGCGGCAGGGCGTGATCACGGACTTTCTGATCACCGAGCGCATGCTGCGCTACTTTATCCAGAAGGCAATGGGAAGAAGAGCATTCCGGAAACCGAGAATCAGCATCTGTGTGCCGTCCGGTGTGACGGAAGTAGAGCGGAAGGCTGTGGAGGAGGCAACGTACCAGGCGGGAGCCCGGGAAGTGCTGATCGTGCCGGAGCCGGTGGCAGCGGCAATCGGATCCGGAATTGACATTACGAAACCATGCGGAAATATGATCGTGGACATCGGCGGAGGCACGACGGATATCGCTGTGATCTCGCTTGCGGGAACCGTTGTTTCTAATTCGGTCAAGATTTCCAGTGAGACATTTGACCAGGATATCATCCGCTATGTACGGAAAACATACAACGTATTTATCGGAGAACAGACCGCAGAGGCAGTGAAAATCCGGATTGGTTCCGCTTATCCGCGGGCCGAGGAGAAAACGATGGAGATCAAGGGAAGAAACGTCATCACCGGACTTCCGGCGACGATTACGGTTTCCTCCGACGAAATCCGAGGTGCCCTTGTCCAGACGACAAACCAGATTGCGGACGCGATCTGTGCCGTGCTGGAAAAAACGCCGCCGGAACTGGCATCCGATGTTTCCGACCGCGGCATTATCCTGACCGGAGGCGGCAGTCTCCTTGCCGGAATGGACGAGCTGATCCAGGAGCGGACCGGCATCAATACCGTGACAGCAGAAAATCCGGCGAGCGTCGTTGCGCTTGGAACCGGCCAGTACCGCGAAGTGATGAATGAATTTGAAAGCCAATTTTGATAAAAGATGAGTGAAAAAGAAAAAGTAGAAGGCTACGTAGAACACATTATTTTCCGAAATGAGGAGAACGGCTATACCGTCCTGAATCTGAGCATGAAGGGGCGCGAGCTGACATGCGTCGGCACGCTTCCGATGATCGGAGAGGGCGAGCTGATCGAGGCTTCCGGAGATTATATTGAACATGCTGCCTATGGAAAGCAGTTCCGCATTGAATCCTATGAGACGAAAGTTCCACAGGATTCTGTTGCATTGGAGCGGTATCTCGGTTCCGGTGCGATCAAAGGAGTCGGTGCGGCGCTGGCGGCAAGAATTGTGCGCCGCTTTGGTGACGATACGCTTCGGATCATCGAGGAAGAGCCGGAGCGCCTCGCGGAGGTAAAGGGAATCAGCGAGCGGAAAGCGCGTGAAATTGCACAGCAGGTGGCAGAAAAAGCCGAAATGCAGAATGCGATGATTTTCCTCTCGGGATATGGCATTGCGCTGAATCTCGGTGCAAAGATTTATCAGCAGTACGGGGACAATGTGTACCGGATTTTAAAGGAAAACCCGTATAAAATGGCGGAAGATATCGCAGGCGTGGGATTTCGGACGGCGGATGAGATTGCCGGAAAAATCGGGATTGCCGTGGACAGCGAATTCCGCATCAAGAGCGGTCTTTCGTATGTGCTGAATCAGGCGACGGCAGAAGGCCATGTCTATCTGCCGGAACCGGTGCTGCTTCGGAGAGGGCAGGAACTTCTCGGCGTAGAACCGGAGCGGATGCAGAAATCTCTGCAGGATATGGCAATCGACAAAAAAGCGGTCATCCGCGAGCTCCCGGCCGAACGGGAAGGGGATGAGCCGCTGCGGATTGTGTACGCCAGCCAGTATTATTATCTGGAACTGAGTACGGCGCGCATGCTGCATGAGCTGAATATTACATGCGAGGAAGACCGTGAGGCAATCGAAAAGCGGATCGGAAAGATCGAGAAAAAATATCAGATCGAGCTGGATGAGATGCAGAAGACGGCAGTCGTTGAGGCGGCATACAGCGGTCTTATGATCCTGACCGGAGGTCCCGGAACCGGAAAAACGACGACCATCAATGCGATGATCCATTATTTTGAGGCAGAAGGCCTCGACATTTTCCTGGCAGCGCCGACCGGAAGAGCGGCGAAACGAATGACAGAGGCAACTGGCTGTGAGGCTTGCACGATCCATCGTCTTCTGGAACTGACGGGAAATGTGGATGACTCCTCGGCAAATGTGCATTTTGAGCGGAACGCAGATAATCCGCTCGACGCGGATGTCATCATCATTGATGAGATGTCGATGGTTGATATCCACCTGATGCATGCCCTTCTTTCCGCGATTGTGCCGGGAACAAGGCTGATCCTGGTGGGAGACCAGAACCAGCTTCCAAGTGTCGGCCCGGGCAGTGTCCTCCGGGATCTGATCCGTTCGGAATGCTTTCCGATTGTCTGCCTGACGCACATTTTCCGGCAGGCATCCCAGAGCGATATTGTTGTCAATGCACATAAGATCCATAATGGGGAAGAGGTTATACTGGACAATAAGAGCAAAGATTTCTTCTTTTTGAAACGGTACGATGTCAACGTGATCTGGAAAGTGCTGGTGACGCTGGTGTCCCAGAAACTGCCGCGTTATGTGGATGCCCGCCCGCAGGATATCCAGATTCTGACTCCGATGCGGAAAGGTGCACTCGGCGTGGAAAATCTGAATCAGATTCTGCAGAAATACCTGAACCCGCCCGCACCGGACAAAGCCGAGCGGGAAAATGGAGGTAATATCCTCCGCGAGGGCGACAAGGTCATGCAGATCCGCAACAATTACCAGATGGAGTGGGAAATCCGCGGCATCAACGGAATCGTGGCGGAGCGCGGTATGGGTGTATTCAACGGAGACCTCGGCATGATCCGGAGCATCAACCCGTATACCGAGGTGATCACCGTGGAGTTTGAGGAAGGAAAATTCGCAGACTATACGTTCAAACAGGCGGACGAGCTGGAGCTCGCCTACGCCACAACGATACATAAAGCGCAGGGAAGCGAGTACCCGGCGGTTGTGATTCCGCTGCTCGGCGGCCCGCGCATGCTGATGACGCGGAATCTTCTGTATACGGCCGTGACGAGAGCCAGAAAGTGCGTCACCATCGTCGGAAGTGATGTGACATTCCAGGCAATGATCGGAAATCATATCGAGGCGAACCGGTATACAACGCTCGCCAGAAGAATCCGGGAAATGCAGGAAGAAAACGCATAAACACGTTTTTCCGGGGCATGGATGCGGCTGCATCCGGCAGAGTGGATAAGGGAAAGCGCAGGTTACATGAAAGAAAAAAATAAAACAGGAAACTGGCTTTTAAACGCAGTTTATCCGAGACGATGTCCCATCTGTGACGGACTGCTGTCACGTGAGGAGCTGTATCTATGCCGGAATTGTGTGGAAAAGATCCATCCGATTCTGGGCGCGCGGTGCAAAAAATGCGGGAAACCCGTGGGCAGTGAGGAAGAGTTCTGCCGGGACTGCAGCAGAACGAGGCACAGCTTCGACCGCGGTTTTGCGCCGTACGGTTACCACGGGGAACTTGAGGCTTCCCTGATGCGGTTCAAATATCATGAACGGCAGGAATACGCCGGATTTTATGCTCACGCGGCGTTTTTCTATGTGGGAAAGCAGATCCAGAGAAGAAATCCGGAGGTGCTCGTTCCGGTGCCGCTTCATCCGGCGAGACAGCGGAAGCGCGGCTACAATCAGGCGGAGGTATTTGCAGAAAAGCTGGCAGAAGAAATGGAACTTCCCGTGAATGCCCGCCTGATCCGCCGTGTGAAAAAAACAAAACGCCAGAAAGAGCTTGGTCCCGCCGAGCGGCGGAAAAACCTGGAGGGAGCTTTTGCATTGGCAAAGCCGGGACAGATGAAATACTGCCGGATTCTTCTGGTAGATGACATTTACACAACGGGAAGCACGGTTGATGCCATTGCGTCACTGTTGAAAGTGAATGGAGCAGAACAGGTGGATTTTGTTTGTGCGGCAATTGTAAAATAGTGTGTGAATATTTTGAGAATAGCTTTCCAATATCGGAAACATATGGTAAAATAAACATAATTTAGAACGGGAAGAGGAGACCAAGAGGCATGTTGGACGAAAAAAGGATTCGTCAGATGACAAAACTGGCTTTTTCGAAAAAAAAGAAGAAAAAAATGCCTTACGAATCGGCCGCTATTTTCGGAGTGATTACATCGGAAAAGAGCTTCTGAAAAATTTTTTTCTGGCTTCCATCGGATACATTCTGGTACTTGCGGTTGCAGTCTTATATCATATTGAATGGTTGGTGGACGAGATAGACACAATCGACCTGCAGTTTGCAGCAGGGTGTCTGATCGCGTCCTATCTGTGTTTTCTGGCAGTCTATTCCATTGCCGTGTATGTGATCAGCACGATCCGTTACCAGGGAGCACAGAAAAAGCTGAAATGGTATGGAAAAGAGCTGGATGACCTGCAGAACATGTATGAGGAACAGGAAAAAAGCGGGAAGAAATCCGGGCGCAGGAGGAAGGAAACATGACAGTATTGATTGAACTGAAAGAAAAATTAAAAGAGTTTTACGGCTCCTGCAGCGGAATCGTACTTCCGATTGTGAAATTTCTGCTCGCTCTTGCTGTATTTCGTGGTATTAATTCCAATCTCGGCTATCTGAAGATGCTGGACAGCATGTATGTGGTATTGATTCTGTCACTGATCTGCGCTATCTTGCCATTGAATGGAATGGTTTTCCTTGCAATGCTGGTGATCATCGGCCACTGCTTTGCACTTCACATGGTAATCGCGGGTCTTGCGGCGCTGGTTCTGCTGGTGCTCTGGTTTCTATATCTTCGCTTTGTGCCGAAGGATGCGCCGGCACTCCTTTTGACACCGCTCGCATTCTGGCTTCACGTGCCATCTGCCGTTCCGGTTGCCTATGGTCTTGCCGGCACGCCGCTCTCTGCATTTTCAGCAGCCTGCGGTGTCGTTGTCTACTATATGTGCGACATGATTCACGGAAAAATGGAGCCGCTGCTTCATGCGGCGGAAGCACCGGAGATCACGGCAGTCGTACAGGAATTTTTCAACGGCCTCTTCCGCAATGAGGAAATGCTGCTGGTTCTGATCGCCTGCGCACTGACCGTACTTCTTGTCAATGCAATCCGCCACAGCAGTGCGGACTATGCATGGCAGATTTCCATTGTGGCAGGTTCGGTTGCCTATGCGGTTATTATGATTGCCGGAAGCCTGGCACTGGATGTACAGATTGCACTCCCGATGGTTCTGATCGGGGCGGCGGCCGGCTGTCTGGTTGGATTTGTTCTGGAGTTTTTCCTGTTCGGTGCAGACTACACCCGGACAGAATACCTGGAATATGATGACGACGATTATTATTACTACGTAAAAGCCGTTCCAAAATTAAATGTGACAAAGGCACAGCGCCGTGTGACTTATATTCGGAATGAAAAGAAAAAAGAACCGGATCTGACAGACGAGGAACTCGATGTTCTGGCAAATCTTGGACATACAGAAGAATCCGGGAACAGCAGGGATCTTGATGAGATCGAGGAAAAAGAAGAAATAGAAGAAATAAACGAAACAGAAGAAATTCAGGAAGAAGAAATTCCGCCGCTGGACGAGGGCGATTATCAGGATGTGGATTATAAGAGCATGCTGGAGGACACCTTAAAGGATCTTTAAAAGAATTTTGAAAATCAGAAGAAAACCGGCTGGGGGAAAAGAAAGGAAGTGACAGTGTGCGTGGCGTGTGGAACTGGATTGTCACAAGAACGGCAGACTACGGGCTGCCAAAACAAATTGAACTGATTGATATTGTGCAGATTCTGCTCATTGCATTTTTCGTCTATCACCTGATCCGCTGGCTGCAGAATACAAAGGCCTATACGCTGATGAAAGGTATTTTTCTGATTGGTGTCTTTGTCATCATTGCAAACGTGCTGAAAATGCAGACGATTCTGTGGCTGTTCGGAAACATCGGCGGGGCGGCGATCACAGCGGTTGTAATTATCTTTCAGCCGGAGCTTCGAAGAGTGGTCGAGCAGATTGGAGAAAAGAATCCGCTGTCTGCCATTTCTTTTGCGAGCGGCCAGGAGGAAAATGAACGGTTCAGTGACAAAACCATCAATGAACTGGTAAGGGCCAGTTTTGAAATGGGAGAAGTAAAGACCGGAGCGCTGATCGTCATCGAAAAGACCATCACCCTGGAGGAATATGAAAAGACCGGAATCCCGATTGACGGCGTTCTGACCAGCCAGCTGCTGATCAATATTTTCGAACACAATACGCCGCTGCACGACGGAGCCGTGATTGTACGGAACAACCGTGTCACGGCAGCAACATGTTACCTGCCGCTGTCCGACAACATGGATCTGAACAAGAATCTTGGAACACGCCACCGTGCAGGTGTCGGCATCAGTGAGGTGACGGATTCCTTTACGATTATTGTCTCCGAGGAAACCGGAAATGTGTCGTATGCTTCCGGCGGAGAACTCCACACGGCAGTAACACCGAGCGACCTTCGGGAGCAGCTTCACAAAATCCAGAAGCTCGCGAAAAAACCGGAAGAGAAGAAAGGATGGCATATCCGTGGAATGCGTCAGAAAGTGGAGGGAGAGAAGAAATGAAAAAGAAAATTCTGAAAAAGCTTCTGAACAATCTCCCTTTGAAAATTCTTTCTATCCTGATTGCCATTGTAATCTGGTACGTTGTGGTCAGTGTGAATGACCCGATTGTGAAAGAGCGCTTTGATGTCCCCGTGCAGGTGACCAATGAAGCCTACATCGCAGCCGGAAAGAAAACATACCAGATTGCGGAGGAATACCAGACGGTCACGGTTACTGTCACGGACAACAACTCGGTTGTCAGCCGGCTGAAGGCATCGGATATCACCGTCACGGCCGATCTGACCCAGATTGTGACGATGGATACAAACCCGGTTTATGTGCCGATCAAGGCAGCGTGCTCCATGGTAAAACAGGAAAAACTGAGCACAGTGACAGCAACGATCCCTGTGGAAATCGAGGATGTGGACAGCGAAAAATTCCCGATCACAATTGACGCAGGAAATACGAAACCGGCAAAAGATTACGAAGTGGGAACGATGACTTCCGATCCGGAGAGCATCACCATTTCCGGCCCGACGTCCCTGATCAATAAGATCAGCAGTGTGGTGGCAAAAGTAGATGTAACCAATATGCGGAATTCCGGAACCGTCACGGCGGATCTGATGATTATTGATAAAAACCAGGATGAGATGCCGGAATCCCAGATGGAATTTTTGAATTTCGACAGCGGCTCCCCGCAGGTGGATGTGGATATTGAACTGTGGCACCGTGTATCCGGTATTAAGCTGAGTGCACTGTACAGCGGAATTCCGGCAGACGGCTATCAGATTAAAAATATCTATACCACACCGGAGGAAATCACCGTTGCCGGATCCGAGGAGGCACTTGCAAAGCTGGCGGATGAAGGCAATACGATTGAAATTCCGGAAGACTATACCTCCGTTGCAGGACAGCGCTCCGATGTGGAGACGACGGTTGACTTAAGCGATGTTCTCGCCGATGTGACAGATCTGAAAGTATCTTCCAGTTCGTCTGCATCCGTTACCGTTCACGTAACGGTTATGCCGAATGAGAGCAGGGAATTTGAACTTGATGTCGATCAGATCGAGACGGGCAATCTTCAGTCCACTTATACCGTTCTGTATGATCAGACACAGCTTGCAATCCGCATTAAAGCATCGGACAAAAATCTGGCCAAATTAGATACTTCCCAGATCAACGCATCCATAGATCTGAATGGAATGGGTGTCGGGGATTACGAGGTACCGGTAAAAATCACACTGCCGGATGGCTATGAGCTCGTAGACAGTGTCAAGACAACGATTCATATCAAAGAAAAAGCAGTAGCAAATAAAACGACAGGAACAAATTAGGAGGGAAACCAATGGTAAGCGGAAAAGTGACCGTGAAAAATCCAACCGGCCTTCATCTTCGCCCGGCCGGAACCCTGTGCAAACAGGCAATGCAGTTTAAATCATCTATTACATTCCACTACGGAGATGGAAATACAGCAAATGCAAAGAGCGTCTTAAGCGTCCTTGGCGCATGCGTCAAATGCGGAGACGAAATTGAGCTGTTCTGCGAGGGAGAGGACGAGGAGGAAGCTCTGCAGTTCCTTGTCAATTCCATCCGGACGGGACTTGGGGAAGAACTGTAAGGAGAAAGAACAATGAAGAAATATGATTATGTTCTGGTTGGCGCCGGTCTGTATTCCGGAGTGATCGCTTATCTTGCCGGTCAGGCAGGGAAAAACTGTCTTGTACTGGAACGAAGAGATCATACAGGCGGAAATATTTACTGTGAAGAAATCGAGGGAATTCATGTACACAAGTATGGAGCGCATATTTTCCATACTTCGAATAAAGAGGTGTGGCAGTTTGTCAATTCGCTGGCAGAATTCAACCGTTATACAAACTCGCCGATTGCCAACTACAAAGGCGAAATTTATAATATGCCGTTCAATATGAATACCTTCAGTAAAATGTGGGGAATCCGCACACCGGAAGAGGCGAAAACAATCATCGAAGAGCAGAGAAAAGCTGTTCCGGGAGAGCCGAAAAATCTGGAAGAGCAGGCGATCAAACTGGTTGGAAAAGATATTTATGAAAAGCTGGTTAAGGGTTATACAGAAAAGCAGTGGGGAAGAGACTGCAGTGAGCTGCCGAGCTTTATCATCAAACGGCTTCCGGTGCGCTTTACGTATGACAACAACTATTTCAATGACCTTTATCAGGGAATTCCGATTGGCGGCTATAACGTTCTGACAGAGCGGCTTTTTGAAAAAGCGGATGTACAGACAGGTGTTGATTTTCTGGAAGATAAAGAAAAGTACCTGGCGATGGGTGAGACGGTGATTTACACCGGAGCGATTGATGCGTTTTACGATTATGCACTTGGCAAGCTGGAATACCGTACGGTGCGCTTTGAAACAGAAGTGCTGGATACCGACAATTATCAGGGCGTAGCTGTAGTAAACTACACCGATCGGGAGACACCGTATACGCGTGTGATCGAACACAAGCATTTCGAATTCGGAACCCAGAAAAAGACCGTCATTTCCAGAGAGTATTCCACCGACTGGAAAGAGGGGATGGAGCCGTACTACCCGGTGAATGATGCCAGAAACCAGGAACTTTATCAGAAATATGCCGCACTTGCGGAAAAAGAAGAGAAGATTATCTTTGGCGGAAGACTTGGAGAATACAAGTATTACGATATGGACAAAGTCATTGAGGCTGCACTGAACCAGTGGGAGAAAATGCAGCGGTAGGAAAAAGAACTGCAAACGGAAATCAATCAAAACGGACTGCACACTTGACAGCAGTCCGTTTTTTGACTATATTATAAACGATATCCGGCTGGAAAATACCGGAAAATAAGAAAATGAAAGAGGTCGTTATGAGAAAAGAATATGATGACGAGGATGAAATCCCGGAAAGACGCCATTCCTCAGGAAAGAAAAAGAAGAAATTCGGCTGGGTTAATGTGCTCACCATCCTTCTCGTAGTTGTACTGGTTGTGCTCGTCGGTGTCTATGCTGTAATCAATCACTATTACAGCAAGAGTAACTACGTAAGCGACGATAAAATCACGATCAATAAATCCACAGAGGTTGAGACCGAAAGTACCGGGTTGACTGATGAGGAGACGGATGCCCTGCAGTCTGAGATTTTAAATGAGACACAGGACATTGAACTTCCAAACAACAATAACGTGTACAACATTCTGCTGATCGGTGTTGACCGTCGTGACAAAACGTGGTATGGAAACTCCGATTCCATGATTCTGATGTCCATCAATAAAGATACAAAACAGATCCACATGACATCCTTTATGCGTGACCTGTATGCAAATATCCCGGATGTCGGTGTGAAAAAACTGAATGCAGCCTGCGCATATGGCGGCGGTCCGCTGGTTGTACGAACCATCGAGGACAACTACAAACTGCCGATTGACAATTATGCAAGTGTTGACTTCGATTCCATGATTGACATTATCGATGCCATCGGCGGAATCGAGCTTTCGCCGAGCGATGATGAAATCCGTGTAGCGAACCAATATGTTGATGAAATGTGCAGACTCCGTAATGTGGATGCTTCCGCCCACCAGTATACAGCAGGCGGAGAGCAGCATGTGGATGGCTATCAGGCAGTTGCATATGCAAGAATCCGTTACGTTGGAAATTCTGATTATCAGAGAACGGAGCGTCAGCGAGAGGTTTTAAGCAAGATGATGCAGAAAATGAAATCGTCAAGCGTAACAGAACTGAGTGCACTGGCGGATACCATTCTTCCAAGTGTTACCCATAACATTGATCAGTCTACATTGATGACATTGATCGGAGAGCTGCCGACAATTCTGTCCTACGAGATTGTACAGAGCCGTGTACCGTACGACGACTTGTACTCCAGCAAGGGTGAGATGCTTGTTCCGGACTTCGCAGCAACCATCTCGAGACTTCAGACAGAGATCTATGGATCTACCACGGTAAACGAATAAAAGAACAGTAAAAAGCCTTCTGTTTCCGGTCAGAAAACCGGGGTCAGGAGGTTTTTTCTGCCCGAAAAACAGGAAAAAACCATAAGAAATTTGTAAGGTATTTTACCGGCGGATAACTTGAAATAGATGGAAAAATGTAGTAAGCTATAAATTGTATAAGAGTAAAAAAATGGGAGGATGAATAAGAATGAAAAGAAAGTTTCTGGCCGCAGCCGTACTTGGCGTCATGGTAAGTGTTACACCAGCCGGTGCATATGCAGCTTCTACAGAAACCAGTCCATTACCGGTAAATTCGGAAAGTGATACTGTAGCTCAGGCCGAAGACGAAGAAACGACTCCGACTCCGGCGCCAACTGAGACCCCAGAGGTTACACCGAGTGAGACTCCGGCTCCAACCGAAGCACCGACCGCAACACCAACTGAGACCCCTTCCGAGACACCGACGCCGAGCGCAACTCCGGCTCCGGAAGTAAGTAATCTGAAGGAAGGCTGGAACAGCGTTGAAAAAGATGGAAAGAAACAGTTTCAGTACGGAGTTCTGGATGAGAATAATAAGGTGGTAGCTGCTACCGGACCAATAGAAATCGACGGCGTCGATTATGCGTTTGACGAAAATGGCTATATGCTGACCGGTGAAGTAGAGCTGACGGATGAAGATGGAAAAACCGGAATCTACTACTTTGAGACAGAAGGGGAAGATCCTGCAAAAGATGAACTTGGTTCGAGACAGCAGGGTATTTGTGAAGGAAAAGTATTTGCACCGGAACTGAAAAAAAATGAACTTGTTACCATCAAATTTGAGGATGGCAGTGTGGATGATTACTATGCCGATGAAGAAGGCTATGCAGTCTGGAGCACAACTCAGAAAGTAGGAGATGTAACATATCTGTTTGGCAATGATGGAACCCGCGTAAAAGAGGCAGGTTTCCAGACTGTTGTTGATGAAAACAATGTAACGCATACCTATTATCTGAATGCAGAAGACAGCACTGTATCTCTTGGAAATCACAATGCGTATCAGCAGGGAGATCGTACGGTAAGCTGGTTGACGGTTGGCTCTAACTGGTACTTAGTGGATGCGGAAACAGGGGAACTTCTTTCAGGATGGCAAAAGGTAGATACAGCAATCTACTATATGAAACCAGCTTCCTTTGATGCAAACGGAAATTTGAAAGATGGAAGTTTCGAGATGGAAACCGGTAATCAGAAAAATAAATCCGGCTGGGCACAGATTGATGGAAAATGGTACAGCTTCTGCAGCTGGGGCGGCGTACGGACAGGCTGGTTCAATTACGATGGAAATAAATATTATCTCCATGAAGACGGTCATATGGAAGACAACGCGCTGAATGTGAACGGAACCATGTATCTCTTCAAGAGCTGGGGCGGCATGTGTGTCAACGATGTTGGAAGCTATAATGGAAATTATTATTACGTTGGTGCTGACGGAGCCGTTTCGACGACAACAGGATGGAAAAAAATTAAAACCAGCACGCAGACAATCTGGTACTGGGCAACTGCAGACGGCGGAAAACTGCTGACGAATTCCTGGCTGGATTACAATGGAAACAGCTATTATCTGAAAGCCGATGGAAAAATGGCTTTTAATGAGTGGCTGGATAACACCTATTACTTCCGCAGCTGGGGTGCGGCCTACAAAAACGCATGGGCAAAAGTCAACAATGTATGGTATTATTTTGACGGAAATGGAAAGAAATATACCAGCGGCTGGCTGACCTACAAAGGAAATAAGTATTATCTGAAATCCGATGGAACCATGCTTGCCAATGAATGGCTCGATGGAAAATACTACTTCAAGAGCTGGGGTGGTATGTATAAAAACGAATGGGGCAAGTCCGGCGATACCTGGTACTGGTTTAATGCAGATGGAACCAAACGGACGCAAAAAGGCTGGTTCCTCTATGATAAAAATTATTATTATCTGGATAAAGATGGAAAAATGCTGACCGGCTGGGTTTACCATGACGGTAACTATTATTACATGAAGAGCTGGGGCGGCATGGCACATGACGAGTGGATTCTTCATGATAAGAACTGGTACTACTTCAAGAGCTGGGGCGGCATGTACCATGATCAGTGGCTGACACTGAACGGTTCTCAGTATTATTTCCGCAGCTGGGGCGGAAGATATCAGAACTGCACCGCTACGATCAATGGAAAACAGTACAAATTCGATGCTTCCGGACGCAGAATCACGGAAGGATGGGAGTACATCGGAAAATACCGCCGTTACCGCAAAGCAGACGGTTCTTTGATGGAGGATGTGACAAGCATCTTCAATCCGTCATCCAAATACATCACAGTAGACAGAACCCGCGGACGTGTCACCATTTACGGCTATAACAGTGCAACCGGTTCTTACGATACCCCGATCAAATCAATGATCTGCTCCGTAGGAAATCCAATCAGTTACACTGCAGCAGGAACATATAAAATCGGCTGGCAGTTGAAAAAGAAGCAAATGAGAGGTGAAGATTATGTGTGCTGGGCACCATATGTATCACAGATTTATGACGCTGTTTACTTCCATGGCGTAGCAAGCAGCACACCGGATCTGAATATGATCTCTGCCGTAGACTTCAATTCCCTGGGATCACCGATGTCACATGGTTGTGTCAGACTGACTGCAATCGATGCAAAATGGATTTATGATAACGTCAGCAGCGGAACAACGGTCCGCATTGGCGACAATCTGGATTATCCGCTGACAAACCCGACCCGTTATACCTGGACAGGCGGTGCTTTCGGAAGCGATCCGACATATCGATAAAAAATAGAACAGGAATACCTGTATGAGAAAATCCATCGGGGCAGCAGTGCCGCCGATGGATTTTCTGATAAGAAGACATCGGCCATTTTACAGGAAAGGAAGACAGATACGATGGAATTACAGGAAAAGAAAAAGAACCGGACAGAACAGAAAACAGATATGCAGAATAAGGAAAAGGCATTGCTTACCCAACTTGACGAGATTGCAAAACAGGATCTCTGTCTGGCATTCTCCGGCGGTGTGGACAGCAGTCTGCTGCTGAAGCTTGTCATGGATGCATCTGCAAAATATGGAGCAAAGGTTTATGCAGTAACCTTTCAGACACGGCTGCATCCGCCCTGCGACCTGGAGACAGCGACAAGAGTAGCAAAGGAGGTTGGCGCTGTTCATGAGGTCCTTTTTGTTGATGAGCTGGAGCAGGAGGCAATCCGTTACAATCCGGAAAACCGCTGCTATCTCTGTAAGCACTATCTATTTGGGAAACTTCTGGAATTTGCCCGCGATCACGGTGTCACCCAGGTACTCGACGGAACAAATGAGGATGACCTTCATGTCTACCGGCCGGGGCGAAAAGCGCTGAGAGAATATGGTGTCATCAGCCCGCTTGCAGCGTGTCATGTGACAAAAACAGAGGTAAAAGCACTTGCTGCAAAGTACGGCGTTTCCGTAGCACACCGTCCATCCACTCCATGTATGGCGACACGCCTTCCCTACGGGGCAGAAATTAACTATGACGTTCTGGATCGGATTGCGGACGGCGAAGCATGGCTTCATACGCTGTTCGGTGCGGAAGAGAATCTCCGTCTGCGTGTACATGGCGATGTGGTGCGTCTTGAAATCTCACCGGAGCGTATGGGGGAAGTGCTTGAGAAGAGAGAAGAAATGATTGCATATCTGAAAAAGCTCGGCTTTTCTTACCTGACGATGGATCTGGAAGGGTTCCGTTCCGGCAGTATGGATGAGAAAATAACACAGAAAGAGGAAACAAAATGAAAGCAATTTTAAGTGCGGACCGCAAATGGGGTCTGGGATATCAGGGACGGCTGCTGGTAAGTATTCCGTCTGATCTGCGATTCTTCCGTGAAACTACGATGGGACACGTTGTCGTGATGGGAAGAAAGACACTTGCTACACTACCGGCAGGGCAGCCCTTAAAAGGCAGAACGAATATTATTTTAAGCCGTGATCCGGAATGGACTGTCCGCGGCGCAACCGTTGTCCACAGTATCAAAGAGCTGATGGAAGTGTTAAAGCCGTATGAGGACGACGATATTTATGTTGCGGGCGGCGGAGAAATTTACCGTCAGCTTCTCCCATACTGTGATACGGCATACGTCACACGAATTGACATGACGTATCAGGCGGATACTTTCTTTGAGGATCTTGACGAATCACCGGATTGGGAGATGGTAGAAGAGGGCGATGAGCAGACCTGCTTTGATATTGAATTTTATTTCACGGAATACCGAAGAAAGAATGAAAAGGTAGAACGCCCGAGATAAGGGTAAGACAGGACGTAAAAAACGGAGAAACCACAGAAAAAGCGGCTTCTCCGTTTTTTTATATAGGATACAAAAAGTATCAGTGCTGTCCGCCTGCAGAAAGCTCCAGCATTTTTTTCTTAATATCATTTTCGAGCTGTACCAGCTCAACTTCAGCGGCGGCACGTTTCTGGCGGCCGTCCTCCTGAATCTTCATCACTTCATCGAGGGTAGAGATCAGGCTCTGGTTCGTCTGTTTTAAGGTTTCCATATCGACGATACCGCGCTCAGATTCTTTTGCAGTCTCGATTGTTGCCATCTTCAGATTCTCCGCATTCTTTTTCAGAAGCTCATTTGTCATATCCGAAACCTGGCGCTGTGCTTTGGCAGCTCAGTCGAGTGATGAACGCCGAGTGCAATGATCATCTGGTTTTTCCAGAGCGGAATGGTGTTGACGAGTGTGGATTGGATCTTTTCGGCCATTACAGAATCGCTGTTCTGAATCATGCGGATCTGCGGCGCTGTCTGGATCGAAACCATACGGGTCAGTTCCAGATCATACAGTTTCTTCTCAAATCGGTTGCAGAGATCTTCGAGATCCTTGGCAGCCTGTGCATCTTCGGCCTTTCCGGTCATCTGCGCTTTATTCTGCAGATCACGGAGTTCTGTGGAACGTACCAGCTCCAGCTTTTTCTTTCCTGCGAGAATGTACATGGTCAGCTCTTTAAAATAATTCAGGTTCTGTGCATACATCTGATCCAGAATGGCAATGTCTTTCAGAAGCTGCCGCTGGTGGCCGTCGAGCACGTCACAGATTTTATTGACATTCACCTCTGCCTTGTCATACTTCGCTTTCATTGCATTGATTTTGTTCGTGCTTTTCTTAAAGAAAGAGAATGGTCCCTTTTCTTCTTCTGCGTCAAACGTTTTCAGCTCTGTCACAACAGAGGTGAGCAGATCGCCGATTTCCCCGAGATCTTTGCTTCTGACGTTCTCCAGCGTTTTCTCGGAAAAGTCTGCCATTTTCTTCTGTGCACCGGCACCGTACTGCAGAATGCCGTTTGTATTGGCAAGATCAATCTGGGAAACAAAGGCATCCACCATGGCTTTCTGTTCGTCGGACAGAACAGAATCATCCATGACCTCTTTCTTTTCTTCCGGCTGCTGTACCGGAAGTTCCGGTTCCGGCTCCGGAGCGCCGAAACTTAAGCTTGGAATTTCAGTGGTGTCCTTTACAAAATCATTCATGTTTTCTATTCTCCTTTTCTTCGGTACGGAAACGTAACCGGTGATTTGATTTCAATTGTATAGCTTTGAATAGTTACATGTGAAGCGGCTCAATATCCTGCTTTGACGGACCTGCCTGATTTGTCAGTCCCTCCTGCGCCAGCATCGTCTGCAGAACAGAGATATCAGAAGAAATATCCCATGCCGTTGTCTGGAACAGATCGTCAAGCAGCTTTTCGAATGCGGCATTGATGGTATCCAGTGTGTCCTCGATTTCCTTCTTGGTTCGGAGGATATTGTCGCTTTGAATTGGTTCGTTCTCAAAGGAACGGTAAGCGTCGAGCAGCTTCCAGGTTGTCGGCATATAGTAATCCATAAATTTCCGCAGGGCGGCGGCTTCTTTTGGGCGCTTTTTTGCCTCCTCGAGAATCCGGGTAACAACCGTTTCTAGACGGCTCAGCTTGGCTGTGATGACTTCACCCGGCAGATCCAGGTTGCACTGATGGATCTTCTGAATATAAGATTCACATTCTTCCAGCATCTGCTGGTATTCCGGCGTTACACCGGAGGCCTCCAGCTGTTCACGTGCTTTCTGCTCAGCAATCTGCTGTTCCCTCTGGCTGGCGAGCATTGCGCGGTACTGGTCGTAGCAGTCATTTGTCACCATCAGACAGGTACCATTCTCGTCGAGGTGGCCCTGGCGCAGCATGGATTTATCAATCATGGTCGTAATATCGGTCAGAAGCTCACCTTTCTCACAGTGCATACTGTCGCAGAGTTCTTTCGTGGAAATATATTCCTTTGTGCCGATCAGCGTACAGATCTGGCGGAAATGGCGGACCAGACGCCGGTTTTTACTTCCCTTTTTTAGAAGAATGCCGCCGCCGATGGTAAATGCGGCAAAAATAAGAGAAGGAATCAGCGCGCTGTTGTCTGGACCTGCAAATAAGGAATACAGACTAAGCGCTGTGCAGCAGCCGAACAGTCCGGTGACACCCCAGCCGGCGGCCGTCTGAAATCCGCCGACAAGTGCAAGATCGGTGGATGGCATAAAGCGCTCGCGCAGTACACGACGTTCCTGTATGCGGCTGTTCCATTCCGTATTCTGCGGGGTCTGCCAGGTATGGGAAGGTATGGGAACCGGGTTCGCGCTCTTACCCGGCATCGTGCCTCCCGGCCCGTAGGAATAGTGATGCGGTCCGGTCTGCTGCGCTGTATTATTATGGGAAGAATGCTGGCTGCTGTAGGAAGTATCTGCGGAATAGCCGCGGGACGGCTCCTGTGTGCCATTTGCACGGAATGGTCCTTTCCGGTTTGGGTAGACAAACTGGTTGATGGTGTCTGAAATCTTCTGGTTTAATTCCTGAAAATCCTGAGAATTTACAGCGTTATCCACAAGCTTTCCAATACTGTCGCCGACATCCTTTAAATCATCTTCAAAACTCATGACAGTTCCTTTCTGATGAGGTACTTTTTCTGTGTACCGTTTTCCATTTATTATACAATGCGATTGGAAATCTTACAAGCATACAGTGCTTAATTTTCTATGAAGCTGGAGATGACGGGAATGGTTACAGTTCACAGGAAATGATTTTGTTTTTGGATGAGTTGAAAGAAAGCAGTAACTATTATATACTAAAGAATATCGAATGTCAGAAAAAATCAAATCAGAATAAAGGGGCCGCAATACCAAATGAATAAAAACGAAATTATCCAGATACAGGGAATGGAATATAAAGAAATGACAAAACAGCTTTTGAACGAATGTGCCTTAGCTACGCTCATTCCTTCGAAGGTCAGTCTCATCGGTATTAAGCCAAATCTGGTAGCACCTGTCCCGGCGGAGTTTGGAGGGACGACACATCCGGAGGTGGTTGCGGGGATCATCGAATATCTTCAGGAAAACGGATTTACTAACCTTCAAATCATGGAAGGCTCCTGGGTGGGAGATAAGACGGAGGAATCGTTTGAGGTCTGTGGATACCGTATGCTTTCGGAACAGTACGGCGTTCCGCTTATCGATGCGCAGAAGGAAAAAAGCATGCCGGTGCAGTGTGGTGATATGGAACTTCAGATTTGCGAATGTGCGAAAAAGGTGGATTTTATGATCAATGTCCCGGTCATGAAAGGCCATTGCCAGACTAAAATTACCTGCGCACTGAAAAACATGAAAGGTCTCTTGCCGAATAAAGAAAAACGTCATTTTCATGCCATGGGACTTCATCGGCCAATTGCGCATCTGGGGCTTGGGATTCATCAGGATTTTATTTTGGTGGATAATATCTGCGGAGACCTTGACTTTGAGGATGGCGGTAATCCGTTTATTATGAATCGCCTTTTCGCTGGGTTAGATCCGGTGTTGATCGATGCATATGTCTGCGCGGAACTGCATTATAAGCCAGAAGATGTCCCGTATGTCAAAATGGCAGAAGAGTTGGGCGTGGGCAGCGCTGATCTCACACGGCTTTCAATCCGCCAAATTGGCGAAATTGGTGAAAAAAGAGTGATTCCGGAAAAACGGAAGATCGTGGAACTGCAGGATGCCGTAGAGGAAGTTGAGTCCTGCAGTGCCTGCTACGGCTATCTGATCCCGGCGCTCGACCGGCTGAAGGAGGAAGGACTGCTGCAGGAACTCCACGAAAAAATCTGCATCGGGCAGGGATACCGGGGAAAGAGCGGGGCGCTTGGTGTGGGAAGTTGTACTTCAGGGTTTAAATACAATCTGAAAGGCTGCCCACCGACCGATGAGCAGATGTATGAATTTTTGAAGCAGTACATTGCAACTAGACGAAAAACAGAAGCAGAAAAATAGCAACAGAGGAGAGAGTGAATGAAAAAAGCAGTCAAAGCCATTTTAAATGTATTGTCCTACGGCGGAATTGAAGTAGAATCCGCCCGTCGGCTTGCCGATATCAAGAAGCTGGATCCGATCCGTATTTTTCTGCGAAAATTGGATATGGAAATATATAATGGGGACTACAAGGTTCCGATTCGGCTGTTCTTCCAGGATGAAAAAATGGAGGAGCATGGTGCAAAAGAAGCGATTCTGTTCTTCCATGGCGGCGGCTGGACAACCGAGAGTGTGGAGACATACGACCGTGTCTGCGCACGCATGGCGCAGTCGACGGGGCAGATTGTTGTATCGGTAGAATACCGTCTTGCACCGGAGCATCGTTTCCCGACAGGCTTAGAAGACTGCTACGCCGCCGCCCAGGCAATGCTGCGCGGGGAGATTCTGCCGGAGGTAACGCCGGAAAATGTCACGATCATGGGCGACAGCGCAGGAGGAAATCTTGCGGCTGCGGTCTGCCTGATGGCGAGGGACAAAAAAGAACTGCTGCCGGGGAAACAGATTTTGATTTATCCGGCGGTGAATTCCTGTTACACAGAGAAATCACCGTACAAATCCGTGAAAACCAATGGAACCGGATACCTTCTGACCAGTGTCAAAATGGAAGATTATGTAATTCTGTATCAGCGGACCGAAGAAGACCGCAAAAATCCGTACTTTGCACCGGTGCTGGAAGAAAATCTGCAGGGACTGCCGGACACGCTGGTACTGACGGCGCAGTACGATCCGCTGCGCGATGAGGGCGAGGATTATGCGAAAAAGCTGAAAAGGGCTGGCAATCTGGTTGAACATCATCGGATCAAGGGCGCATTGCACGGCTATTTTGCGCTTGGCATTGAACACCTATATGTGCAGGAAAGTTTTCAGTATATGAATGCATTTTTAAGGAAAGAAAAACAGCAGAAAAATGCAGACGAAGAACTGGAAAACATAGCAGCAGTGAAGAAACAATTGACACACGGGAAGGCGTAAGGAGGCATAGAAAATGAAGAAAGAACATTCTTCGCGCTGGAGAAAGCTGGACAACGCGGCACAGGCATTTCCGGCGGCCACCGGAAAAAAGGATACGAGAGTCTTCCGGTTTTACTGCCAGCTGAAAGAGGACATCCAGGCGGATCTGCTGCAGAAAGCGCTGGAGCAGACAATGGAGCATTACCCGGTGTTTTCCATGGTACTGCGGAAAGGTCTTTTCTGGTTTTATCTGGAGCAGCGCGATCTGCCAGCAAAAGTAGAAGAGGAAAAGCGTCCGCCGTGCAGTGAGATTTACGTACCCGACCACAAAACGCTTCTTTTCCAGGTTTCTTACTATAAAACCCGAATCAATTTCGAAGTATTCCATGCCCTGACAGACGGCACCGGTGCGATGCTGTTTCTGAAAGAACTGGTGAGCAATTATCTGATCTTGTGTCATCCCGAGGAAATCTTTTCAAAGGTCAGCGAAGACATGCTGACAGAGACAGATTTCGAGGAGGACAGCTTTTCCCAGTATTACACCGGAAAGAAAAATGAAAAAGAAAAAAGCCGCCCGGCATACCAGATCAAAGGCGAGTATCTGGAGCAGGAGGAGATGGAAATTACTGAGATTCTGCTTTCCGCGGAAGCAGTTCATAAGTGCGCAAAAGCACATGGCGTGTCGGTGACGGCGTACCTTGCGGCGGCGCTGGTATATGCGGTATATGAAGAAATCCCGAAAAGCAGGCTGAAAAAGCCGGTTTCTCTGATGGTTCCAGCCAATCTCCGCAACTTTTTCCCATCCGCATCGATGACGAATTTCTGGAGCTGGATCGAGATTGCCTGTGATCTTGGGCCGGAGGCATCGTTTGAGGATGCCCTGCAGATCACGGGAGCCGCGATGCAGAAAGAGGCGCTGAAGCAGGAGATTTCCACACGTATGAACGATCTGGTGCGGATTGAGCGGAATCCGGTGCTGCGCGCCGTGCCGCTGGAAATCAAAAATCTGGCGCTGATGGCGGGCACGACGCTCGGCGGACGAAGCATTACGACCGTCTATTCCAATATCGGCCGGATTCAGATGCCGCCGGAGTATGAAACATATATTGAGCGGTTCGGATTTTTCACCAGCACCGACAAAGTACAGATGTGTTCCTGTTCCTACGGTGACAGCATGGTGCTTGGAATCACATCTAAAATCGCTGATTCCAATATTGAACGGAACCTGATGCATCTGCTGCAGAAAGAGGGCATCGCCTGTGAACAGGAGGAAAATGATTTTCCGGGACAGAAAGAACAGCCGCACGGGACGGCCAAACTGGGATTGAAAATTTTTTCTTTCACCTGCATCGCGGCTGTCGTACTCTGCTGGATGATGAATTTCCTTGCAACGCCGCAGATGTGGTGGGCAGGTTATGCGACAGCGGGTGTGTTCTGCGCCTGGCTTCTGATCCGGGTGGGATATCAGAAACGGAAAAATCCACTCAAAAACAGTATGTGGCAATTGATCTTTATTATGATCGGTGCGATTCTGTGGGATTATGCGACGGGCTGGATCGGCTGGTCTGTCGATTTCGCAATTCCGCTCGCCGTTCTTATGAATGGCGCGACGATGCAGATTCTGGCAAGAGCGTACAAAATGGAGGTCAGTGAATATCTTTTTTATCTGATGCAGTCCGGAGCAGCAGGAATCGTTCCGGCGATTTTGTGGCTGACGGGAACTGTCCGCATTACCTGGCCGTCCGTGATCTGCGTGGGCCTTAGTGTGCTGTATCTGATCGGGCTGTTTTTTTTCCGCGGAAAAGATTTTATGCGGGAAATGCAGAAAAAATTCCGGGTATGAAGGGAAAAGGTGATAGAAAAAATAAGAAGAGCAGGTAAGAAAAGTGGATGTTGGTCCCTTTTCTTACCTGCTCTTTTGAAACTTGTGTGTGTCTGCGGCGGAAAAGCCTGGAGAGATATCTACTGCGCCTTCTCCTCACAGCCGCAGGAATCCCACGACGGCATTTCATCCCCATTTTTAATCGCATCGCGAACCGCGCTGTAATACCGCACTTTCTGCTGAATATGGTCGAGATCAGATTCCATGCGCTCGATTTTCTCGCGTGTATTCTGCTCATGTTCCTCGAGAATGGCAACCATCTGGTCAATATTTCCCGGGATATCATCCTCAAGCCGGAAAAACTCCTGAATCCCCGCAATCGGAAGACCGGTGCGCTTGAAGCAGAGAATTGCGGTCATGCAGTTAATGTGCTGCTGGGTGTAAATTCGTTTCTTGCTTTCGGTATGAATGACATCTGTCAAAAGCCCGATCTCCTCATAATAACGAAGCGTAGAGGCCGGAAGTCCAAAACGCTCGGACATTTCACGAATGGTGTAGGTCTGCTGTTCCATGGAAAAACCTCCTTGAACGATAGAGTTTGAATAGTAGAATAACTTCTTAAAGTATACTTTAAGAAAGTGAAATTGTAAAGAGAGAATCTTCGTTACGTTTCACTTGGCAGTGCAGCACTTGCTGTTTTGATGCGTAGGAAAGGAATATTTATCAGAAAGTGAGAAGAAAAAGTACATTGCTTATTTGCACTAGAGTGGAATATAATATAAAGCAGAAAAAACGTGAAAAATGTGAGGAATAATCGTGAAACAGGAAATTATAGCAGACCTGTCCCGGATTACGGAGGAGGAACAGGCAATTCTGGACGGCAAAACGGAAGTGGAAAAGGAGCGGTATTCGAGCGGGCAGAAGTTTGTGATGGATGCGGGAAAGCTGCTGGAGCGGGGAAAATTGATTGATATTCGGCCGCACACGCGGTTTATTCGTTTTCCGGCGCACAGCCACAATTATGTCGAGATGATCTACATGTGCCAGGGAAGCACCGTGCACACCATCAATGGGGACCGGATCGAGCTGAAAACGGGTGAGCTGCTGATTCTGAATCAGAATGCAGTGCAGGAAATTGAACCGGCAGGGCGTGACGATATCGCGGTCAACTTTCTGATTCTGCCGGAGTTTTTTGACCAGACGCTGCGAATGATCGGGGCAGAGGAGAATCAGTTAAAGGATTTTATCGTCGGCTGTCTGAAAAGCGGGGAGGTACCGCTCTGTTATCTGCATTACAGAATCGCGGATGTCCTTCCGGTGCAGAATCTGATCGAAAATCTCGTCTGGACGCTCTTACATCACCAGAGCAATAAGCGGAGCATCAATCAGATTACGATGGGCCTTTTATTCCTGCAGCTCATGAACTACACCGACCGTGTGCAGGTGGGAGAGCAGTATTTTGAACAGGAGATGCTGCTCGGCGTATACCGCTATATCGAGGAACATTACCGGGAGGGCAGCCTTTCGGAACTGGCGGAAGAACTGCACTACGATTTTTACACCTTAAGCCGCATGATCCGCCGCCTGACCGGGAAAAACTACACTGAACTTGTCCAGAATAAACGCCTCACCCAGGCCGCGTATCTGCTGGAAACGACAGGACTTTCCGTGGCAGACATCGGCGAGCGGGTCGGGTACGAGAACATGAGTTATTTTCATCGGATTTTTAAAGAGCGCTATGGAATATCGCCGAAGAAGTACCGGGTGGAGAAGAAAATACAATAGGACAAGAAAAACGGATCGAGAATCTGAACTTAAAACCAGATTTTCGATCCGTTTTTGTTTGTAAATTACTTACTGTTCATTTTCATCCTTCGGCAGCCGCACGATCCGTACCTTGTCGACTCTCCGGTCTGCCATTTTCAGTACGGTTACGTCGAGGCCATCCGAGACGAAATGATCGCCTTCCTTTGGCACGCGCTCGAGGATCCCCATGATCCATCCGCTGACCGTAAAGACGTCAAATTCTTTGTCAATATCGAGCTCTTCATACACCTTGTCGATGCTTGCCGTTCCGGTCACGAGGTATTCGTTTTCGGAAACTTTCTGGATTTCCTGTACAACCGCATCATGCTCATCCCAGATTTCGCCGACGAGCTCTTCGAGGATATCTTCCATGGTGATGATACCGTCGGTGCCGCCGAATTCATCAATGATAATGGCAATATGCGATTTCTTCGCCTGCATTTTTTTCAGCAGCGGGCCGACCTTCGTATTCTCGGTTACAAAGAGCGCCGGGCGGATGATGCTGCTTAGCGGTTTGTTGGTGTGGTAAATGTGGTTGTGGAAATCCTTCTGATACACAATTCCCACAATGTGGTCGATATCATCATCATACACCGGCAGCCGGGAAAATCCGGTGTCGGAGAAAGTCTTAGCGATCTCGGATTTCGTCGCATCGAGCGGAATGCCGATGACGTTGACACGCGGAGTAAAGATCTCTGCGGCCTCCATCTCCATGAAGCCGATTGCATTCTGAATCAGATCGCCTTCCTGGTCGTCGATGTCGCCCTCCTGGGTCGCCTCCTCGACGATGGTCATCAGTTCCTCATCGGTGATGCCGTGGTTTTCCGAGGATTTGAAGATGCGGGAGAGCAGCTTCTTCCACTGGGAAAAGAAAAACGTCACCGGGGTCAGCACGATCATCAGAATGTGGAGAAACGGTGCGGAAAATTTGGCGATCGTCTCCGGAGATTCTTTTGCAATGCTTTTCGGGGAAACTTCGCCGAAGATCAGGACCACGATAGTGGTTACGATCGTGGAAACCGTCGCACCGGAGTCGCCGCCGAGAAGCTTGATAAAAAGCACCGTGGCAAGGGAGCTGAGTCCGATGTTGACGATGTTGTTGCCGACGAGAATCGTGGAGAGCAGCTTGTCAAAGTTCTCCAGCAGCTTTAACACCAGTTCCGCCCGCTTGTCGCCTTTTTCTGCCATATTTTTCATGCGGATGCGGTTCAGCGAGGTGAAGGAAGTCTCCGTCGCCGAAAAGTAGGCTGAGAGCATGACGCAGATAAGAATGATGATGAGTGACACAATGTCGCTGTTCATTTGTTTTTCCTTTCTTAGGAAACCGGGACACGATGCAAAAAATGTACAAAAAGACATAACCTATCTTGAATCTGGCGGAATCAAAGATAGATTATGTCTCCGTTTATCAAATGATGAAAATAAAGCATCGTCGAGGCATACTGCCTGAGTCGTCCATGTTTCTGTAATCCTTTCGTTGATCAGTAATCCCTTTTATTGTACGGTATGTGGGAATAATTGTCAATAAGGTATGCGAAAATCACAGGAAATACGAAACCGCATTGTTGTAGCTGATATTTTCCACCATCTCTTTCAGAAACTCCAGGTTCGCCGGGTACTCCCCGTTTTCCACCCAGTTTCCGATTTGATTGCAGAGAATCCGGCGGAAATATTCGTGGCGCGGGAAGGAGAGGAAGCTGCGGGAGTCGGTCAGCATGCCAATGAAGGTGGAGAGCATGCCGATGCTGGAAAGCGTCGCAAGCTGGGATTCCATGCCGTATTTGTGATCGTTGAACCACCATGCGGTACCGAACTGCACTTTCGAGCGGATGCCAGGCGCAGCAAAGTTTCCAGCCATGCTTGCAAGCATCGGGTTGTCGCCCGGGTTCAGAGAGTAGAGCACAGTTTTCGGCAGTGCGTCGTCCTCGTCCATATCGTTTAAGAAAGCGCCGAGCATCGGGGCAAAGGCGAAATCGTTCATGCTGTCAAAGCCGGTATCGGCACCGAGCGCACGGAACATCCGCTTCGAGTTGTTACGGAGTGCTTTGATATGAAGCTGCATGGCGATATTGTGCTTATGATACAGCAGTCCGAGGTTCGTCAGAAGGAAGCCCTTGTACATGCCGAGCTCTTTTTCAGTGAGAGCACCGCCGTTCATGCGATTTTCAAATACATCATTCGCCTCAGCAGCCGTGCATGGCACATAGAAGCAGCCCTCAAGGCTGTGGTCGCTGACAACGCAGCCGGCGGAGAGGAAGAAGTCGAGGCGGCAGGAGAGGGCATGCACCATATCCTCCGCGGATGCAATCGTCCTGCTGGCGGCAGCGGCAAGCTTTTCCACATATTCCGGGAAATCCGGCTTCTCGAGATGAACGGCGCGGTCCGGGCGGAAGGACGGCAGAACGCGGCAGGCAAAGTCTTCCTTCTGTAATGCCAGATGGCAGTGCAGATCATCTGCAGGATCGTCGGTGGTGCACAGATGCGACACATGCTGGTTCAGAATCAGATTGCGCACGGTAAACTCCTTCGTCTGCAGTTTTGCATTCGCCTCATCCCAGAGCTCCTTCGCTGTTGCTCGGGAGAGCGGTGTCGTGATGCCGAAGTACCGCTGCAGCTCCAGATGTGTCCAGTGGTATAAAGGATTGCCGATCGCGTTCTCAATCGTCTCGGCAAACGCCAGATATTTGTCGTAATCATCGGCGTTTCCGGTGATCAGATCCTCCGAAAAGCCCATCGCACGCATGGCACGCCATTTATAATGATCCCCGCCGAGCCAGACGCGTGTCAGATTCTCCATCTGGCGGTCTTCGAGAATCTCCTGTGGATTCAGATGGTTGTGATAGTCAAAAATGGGCATTTTTTCAGCCGCCTCGTGGTACAGTGTTTTCGCCGTATCGGTCTGCAGCAGAAAGTCAGCGTCCATAAAAGGTTTCATATGGAAATACCTCCCCTTTAGAATTGAGCGGTCAGAGCAGCAAGCGTATCTGCCACAGCGCCAGGTCCATGAAGCATCGAGACAAAAGCATCCAGCACACGGTCAGAAAGTCCGGCGGAAATCAGATCCACACCGAAAATCGAAGCATCGGAGAGCAGCGGAGCCAGCGTTTTGGAAAGCGCCTCACGGTCAGCCGGTGCGCCGAGTTTCAGATCCTGCACATACGGGCGGACCGTGGCAAGCAGCGGATCCGGCTCAGATCAAATGCATCGCCGTTGTCATCCACGCCCATCAGATACCGCAGCCATCCCGCAAATACAGCCGGAATTGCCTGAAGATCCGAGAGTGACAGCTCCGGGGAAGCAAGATACGATTTGATCGTCTCACCGAACCGGATCGACAGCTTCTGTGACGTATCGGTTGCAATTCGCTGCGGCGTATCCGGCATAAACGGATTCGGGATGCGGATGTTCAGCACTTCAGCGATAAACTGCTTCGGAGAGAGAATGCCGGGATCGGTGACAACCGGAAGTCCTTCGATATATCCGATGCGCTCCACGAGCTTTTTCAGTACCGGATTTTTCATCTCCTCACTGATCAGTTCATAGTCCAGCAGGCAGCCGAACACAGCGAGTGCGGTGTGCAGCGGGTTCAGGCAGGTGCAGACCTTCATGCGCTCTGTTTTGTTGACAGTTTCCCGGTCGGTAAAGATCCATCCGCTCTTTTCCATCGGCGGCCGTCCGTTCGGGAAATGATCTTCGACTACGAGGTACTGGCATTCCTCTGCATTGACGAACGGAGCAACGTAGGTGTGGCGGGAGGTGACGATCGACTGTGCATCAGCGAGGCCGTTCTCCTCGAGTATCTTTTCGATGGAACCATCCGGCCGCGGGGTGATCTTGTCGATCATGGTCCACGGGAAGCCGACTTTTTCCGGGTTCTGCAGATAGGAGAGGAAGCCTGGCTGTACCAGCTTGTTTTCTTCCCATGCAGAAGCGTAGGCTGTCAGGGCAAGGGAAAGTTTTTCGCCATTGTGGGAGCAGTTGTCGGTGCTGACCATCGCAACCGGTTTTTCGCCTGCAAGAAATCTTTCATATAAAAGAGAAGCAACTTTTCCCATATAGCTGGTAACGGAAGAAGGTCCGGCAGCAAAATCGGCAGCAACAGACGGCAGCAGTTCGCCCGCACCGTTTTTCAGGGAATATCCCTTTTCGGTGATCGTAAACGTCGCCATCTGCAGGGAATCCTTGGTAAAGATTTCTTTTAACCGGGCAAAATCCGGAGAATCCGCCGTATCGGCAGCCAGCGATTCTGCGATGCTTCCAACAACGGTTTTCTCGACAGAACCATCGGCTTTTAAGGTCACCAGAATGCTTAAATTATCGTGCGGCTGGTACATATCACGGATGATTTCTGTATCGAAGCCCTCCGCAACGATGACACCGCGGTCAAAGGTACCGTTGTTCAGCAGTTCCTGTGCTGTATTTGCCTGGAAGGCACGGAAAATATTTCCGGCTCCGAAATGCACCCAGCACGGAGATTCTTTCGTGCGGGTGATCATTGCTTCGCGGTCATAGGATGGAAGCGCATAGCCTGCGGCTTCCCACGCTTTTTGATCTGCCAGTCCGGCAGCTGTTAAGTTAAGAGACATCAGTAAAAACCTCCTTTAAATTCCACGTTTGTGACTCTTGTCAATAGCTTCCCAGAGTCCATTTAAATAAGTCGCGCCGAGTGCGCGGTCATACAGTCCATAGCCCGGCATTGCCTTCTCGCCCCAGATCATACGTCCGTGGTCCGGGCGGATCGGGCCGTCGAAGCCGATGTCGTACAGCGCTTTCATGATCTCATACATATCGAAGCTGCCGTCAGAGGAAAGGTGTGCGGCCTCTTCGAAATCCTGCTGGCTGTGGAATTTCAGATTGCGGACGTGAGCGAAGTGGATGCGGCCCTTTAAGGAACGGATCATATCCGGCAGATCGTTCTCCAGGTTTGTTCCGTAGGAACCTGAGCAGAAGGTCACGCCGTTGTGCGGGTCATCGACCATCTTCATCATGCGCAGAATGTTTTCTTTATTAATGATGATTCTCGGAAGACCGAAGACACTCCATGCCGGGTCGTCCGGGTGAATGGCCATTCTAATGTCGTACTCGTTGCAGACCGGCATGATGCGTTCGAGGAAGTATTTGAGGTTGGCAAACAGTTTCTCATCATCCACATCGCGGTAAGCGTCAAAGAGCTCTTTCACTTTTGCCATGCGCTCCGGCTCCCAGCCAGGAAGAATTGCGCCGTTTGCATCACCTGCGATAGATTCAAACATTTTTTCCGGAACAAGTGCGTCTACGGCGGACTGTTTGTAGGCAAGTACGGTCGAGCCGTCCGGACGGACGCGTGCGAGTTCTGTTCTGGTCCAGTCGAAGACCGGCATGAAGTTATAGCAGACAAGGTGAATGTCTTCCTTGCCGAGGTGCTTTAACGTTTCAATATAATTATCGATGTACTGCTCACGGTCCGGGCTGCCGATTTTGATGGCGTCGTGGATGTTGACGCTCTCGATGCCGGAGATGTGAAGTCCAGAGGCCTCAACCTCTTCTTTTAACGCGTGAATCGCTTCGCGTGTCCACACCTCGCCCGGGGTAGTGTCGTACAGGGTTGTGATGACTCCGGTTACGCCCGGAATCTGGCGGATCTGCTCTAAGGTAACGGTATCAAATTTGGAACCATACCAGCGAAATGTCATTTCCATAAGAAAAACTCTCCTTTATTTTGTAATGTACTCTCGGAATCTTTCTGCACTTGCCTTTGCGGCTGATTTTCCGCCAGCTGCACCCGAATTTCATCAACGTACGCACCGCGTACGCCTCAGAAATTTGGGCACAACTGACAAAAAATCATCTCACAAAAACAAGCACAGAAAGATTCCGAGAGTACATTGTATTTTGCAAGTGGTGTTCTTTGCTTTTTATTGTATCGTTTCTTAAGAAAAAAGCCATGGCAAGAATTGTTGAGCACATTGCAAAAGTTGCGGCGGTTGGCCGGGAAAAAGCAAAATCAGCCTACAGGTGTGATAAGTAATATCTTTCTGGTATGACTAACCAATAGGAAAAACCTATAATCGATTCATCGAAATAACAATTACCAAAAGGCGTTTTAGGGGTTGCACATAGAAAAAATATGCATTATAATATGCCATGTAATCGAGAAACACATTAAACATATCGACTTAGTAGGAAAGGAGAACAGCAAATGAAAAAAAACAGACAACAGACGAATGCAGGAGAACAGAATGATGGAGATGTGTTGTTGCTGTTGCTGCAGCTCCAATCAGAATAAAGAAAAATAAGAAACATTCGCAGGCAGAAAAAGCATAGCAGAAATTGCATGTGCGGGCAGGCCGGAACGAATGCCTGCTATTTTTTTAACCTTTTTTAAAAGAAATGCGAATGAACAACATAAGAATAGATAATAAACAGACATAGAAAACGGAGGACAAAAACATGAGCGGATGCGGATGCAGCTTCACCCCAGTTGAAAATAAAGAAACCGAAGAAATCAAATACACCGATGCACTGGCAGAACAGTTTGCAGCAGAAGTCGGAGTAGACCCAAGACCAAATGAAACCCTTGTAGAGATCGATGAGCGCGGCGCTTTCATCCGTCAGCCAAATGCATTTATCCAGCCATTCGGCGATAAAGAAGGCGGCCTGAAAGCAGAAGCAAACCGCTTCGGGATCTACTGGGCAACCGGATGCAACTGGTCCAACCGTCCGATCATCGTGCGGGAGCTTTTAGGACTGCAGGATGTGATCTCGGAGACGAGAGTTTCTCCATCCGGCGAGACAAACTGTTACGGACATGCATTCGGACAGTATCCGGATTTCAAGGATCCGGCGACAGGCGCTTACTTCTTAAGTGAGTTCTATAAAAGAGCAAACCCGGACTTCAAAGGAAGAGCAACGACACCGACCCTGGTGGATGTCAAAGAGAAAAAGGCTGTGAACAACGATTATCACCGCCTGACGAACTACCTCGAAGTGCAGTTCCGTCCATTCCAGCCAAAAGATGCGCCGGACCTGTACCCGAAAAAATTCCGGAAAGAGATCGATGAGTTTAACGACTGGCTCTTCCCGCATGTCAACAACGGCCATTACCGCATGGCATTCTGCCAGTCACCGGAAGCATACGATGAGGCATACGAAGATTTCTATGAATCCCTCGATAAGCTGGACAAACGGCTGGAGACGAACCGTTTCCTGTTCGGCGACTACATCACCGACAGCGATGTCCGCGCTTACGTCACTCTGATCCGTTGGGATGTCAGCTACTTCCACAACGTAGGACCGGTGAAGAAACCGATTCGTGATTACAAAAATATCTGGGGCTACTTAAAAGAGCTGTATGCGATCCCGGCCTTCCGTCACGGAAGCGATCCGCAGGTGCTGGCACTTTCGAGATCTGGAAAGAAATTAGGCGAGGTTCTCTTCCGCGGATACAACGAACGAATCCTTGCAAAAGTAGATTTCGAGAAGCTGATGGCAGACGATGGATCGAGAAGAACACTCAGCAAAACACCGGATGAAGTATTCCTTCGCCATCCGGAGGGAGAGACCTACGAGGATTATGCAGGAGAAATCTCAAAAACCATCTGGAACAGCCCGAAATGGGAAGACAGAAACCCGAAGAACGGCGTACTTTCCGTGGATGCATCGATTAATCCGCTGAAAGGACTTTTATAAAGAGATAAGACAGAAGAATCCGGAGCGCTCTGGTGGAACACTCTCAGGCAGCCGGGGTGCGGCCGGAACTGAAAAGAACGAGGAAATGAGGAGGATTTTATTATGAAAAAGACAAAGAAATTCTGGGCAGTATTGGCAGCGGCGGGCCTTTTGGCAGCAAGCTTTGCAGGATGCGGAAGCAATGCATCAGCAAATGCAGGAAGCAGCAGCGGTTCCGCAGCATCATCTTCCGCAGAAGGCAGCTCCGCATCGGATTCCGGTGAGAAAAAAGTGATTAAAGCTGTAACAAGCGGCACACTGGCACCGTACTTTTACGTAAATGATGACAACGAGCTGACCGGTGTCGATATCGATATCGTAAAAGAAGTGTTCAACCGCCTTCCGCAGTATGAACTGAAAATTGAGCAGGCAGATGCACTGCAGGGTGTGCTGAGCGGTCAGTACGACATCGCAGTCAACAACTATGGATATACCGATGAGAGAGCAGAATCCTACTACTTCTCTTTACCATATAAAACCAGCTTCAACGAATACATTCAGAGAACCGGCGATGAGCCGCTGACTTCTCTTACCGATCTGGCAGACCGCGGATACAAAATAGAGCTGAGTGCAGGAAGCCTTACCGCAAATGCACTGGAAAAATGGAATACAGACAACCCGGATCACCAGATCAATATCGTATATTCCAATGCAAACTTCCAGGTCCGCTACCAGCACATCGTAGATGGAACCGCTGATGTGGCAATCGACGACGGACCGATCATCGACAACCTGCTTCCGCAGTTCGGACTGGAAGGTCAGCTGGAAGCAAACGAGATCGACGAGGAGACCGAAGATTTCCTGTTCCCGCAGAACAATACCTACTTCCTGTTTGGAAAGAACGAAGAGGGCGCAGCACTCCGCGAGGATGTTGACAAAGTCTTAAAAGAGATGAAAGAAGACGGAACTCTTTCCAAGATCACAACCGAGTATCTCGGCGTGGACACCAGCCCGGACGAGAAATACTTTGATGAGACACCAAACTAGAATATCGTTTTCGAAATAAAAACAGAAGAGATTACAAAACAGACGGGAAGCGGATCGAGAACATCCGTTTCCCGATTCTAAAAGGAGCGAAAAACATGGCAGAAATTTACCGGGTAGAAAAGGGAAGCGAAGAGTGGAAATACAAAGCATATGATTACGTCAGAACCGATGCGTTCTGCTGCGGACAGAACATTCCGATTGAACTGGAATTCGGACAGGACGAGAGCAAAGATGATCTGCAGGCGATTCTGCTGACAGAAGATCACAAGCCGGTAGCCGGCTGCCGCATCGCATTCCCGGCGGAAAAGACAGGAAAAATCGAGCGTGTCTGTGTTGTCAGAGAAAAACAGAAAAGCGGATACGGCCGCGTGCTGATCGAAGCCGCTGAGAAATGGCTGAAAGAATACGGTGTCGATCACATCGTCATCACGAGCCAGGACCGCGCCGCAGGCTTTTATGAGAAATTAGGCTACAAACTGAATCCGGACGCTGACCTGTCGGTATACGACCACCATGCACCGAAGAAAGACGAAGAGCCGAAAAAGCCGAAGAAAAATATTGGCTTTACCTGTGTACTGGTAGAAAAATACGTGTAAGAGAGGACAAAAATCATGGGAAAATTATTTGACGTTTCACTGGTATTTTCATCCATACCAGAATTGCTGACAAAGCTGCCGATCACGCTGGAACTGGCCGTGGTTTCTATGCTGATCGGACTGGGACTGGGACTTGTGATGGCGATCATCAAAATGAAAAAAATCAGAGTGCTGACGCAGATTACGAATCTTCTGATTTCACTGCTCCGCGGCACGCCGGTCATCGTACAGCTGTACGTTGCGTTCTTTGGTATTCCCATGATGTTCAAGGCAATCAACCAGCAGTTCGGAACGAATCTGGCGGTTGCCAATATTTCCGGTTTCGTCTATGCGATGATCGCTCTGGGACTGAACCAGTCGGGCTTTATGGCTGAGATTATCCGTTCAGCCCTGCAGTCCGTTGACCCGGGCCAGATCGAAGCAGCACATGCACTCGGCATGACGTATCCGCAGACACTGCGCCGCATCATTCTGCCGGAGGCCTTTGAGGTTGCGCTTCCGACCCTTGGAAACTCTTTTATCAGTATCATCAAAGGAACGTCTCTTGCCTTTACCTGCGCCGTTGTCGAGATTACCGCACAGGGCCAGATTATTGGAGGAAGAACGTATCGCTACTTTGAAGTTTACGTTTCACTGGCCATCATTTACTGGCTGGTAACGCTGGTGATCGAGCAGATCATCCGCGTAATTGAAAATAAAATCCGGATTCCGGACCAGGTAGAGCTGGCGTCCGCAAACGGGGAGGGTAAGAAAAATGATAAAAATTGATCATTTATCAAAAAAATATAACGACAACGTGGTGCTCGACGACATCAGCCTCGAGATCAAACAGGGCGATGTTGTGGGAATCATCGGTCCTTCCGGAACCGGAAAATCAACGCTTCTGCGCTGCGTCAACCGCCTTGAGACACCGGAGAAGGGAACGGTGACGATCGGGGACAAGGTGATCGGCCTTTCCGAGCGGAAACCGAAAGAGCTTCTGTATTTAAGACAGAACACAGGAATGGTGTTCCAGCGGTTCAATCTGTTTGAGAAGAAAACCGCACTGGAAAATGTGATGGAAGGCCTGATTGTTGTCAAGAAGATGAAAAAAGACGAGGCCAGAGCCATTGCATTAGAAGAACTGAAACTGGTCGGCATGGAGAAATGGGCAAACCATTATCCGAAACATATGTCCGGCGGACAGCAGCAGAGGGTGGCGCTCGCAAGAGCCCTCGCCATGAAACCGCAGATTCTGCTGCTCGACGAGCCGACTTCAGCCCTTGACCCGGAGCTGGTTGGAGAGGTTCTGGATGTTATTAAAAAAGTTGCGGCACAGGGATATACAATGCTTCTGGTTTCCCATGAGATGAACTTTATCCGCCATGTGTCGAACCGTGTGATCTTCCTTGATAAAGGACACGTAGTAGAAGACGGAACACCGAAAGAAGTATTCGAGCATCCGCAGAATCAGAGAACACGGGAGTTCTTCAGCAAGATGCATATTATGGCGCAGCCTGAGTATGTTATTTAAATTGCGGACACAGCCAAAGAGTAGGAGAAAAGATTATGATAGATGAGAAAAGAATTGCTGATTTTTTTGCGGAGCTGGTATCTATCGATTCGCCGTCCTTAGAGGAGCGCGAGATGGCGGACACCTTAAAAATAAAATTCGCCGAAATTGGGGTTACGCTTACAGAAGATCATACGCAGGAGCAGACCGGCTCCAATGCGGGCAATCTGTTCGCGCGCATTCCGGGCAGCCTTGCAGGAGCCCCGGTTCTCTTTGCGGCCCACATGGACACTGTTGAGCCTGCAAAAGGCAAAAAAGCCGTCTCCCATGAGGATGGAACCGTAACGAGCGACGGCACGACAGTTCTTGGCGCCGACGACCTCGCCGGTGTGACAGCCATCTATGAAGCTGTTCGCCACCTCATCGAGAACAAAACACCGCACCGCCCGATCGAAATTCTGATCTCGACTGGTGAGGAGCTGTACTGCAAAGGCGCAAATGCCTTCGACTACAGCCAGGTGCAGGCAAAAGAAGCATACGTTCTGGATTTAAGCGGCGCGATCGGTGCAGCCGCCTACGCGGCACCGACACTCGTTTCCTTCGCGGCGAAAATCCAGGGAAAAGCCGCCCACGCCGGTTTCCACCCGGAGGACGGCATCAACAGCATCCAGGCGGCCGCCCGCGCAATCGCACAGCTTCCGCAGGGCCACGTGGATGAAAGCACCACTGCCAACATCGGAAAAATCGGCGGCGGCTCCGGTACCAACATTGTTTCGGAAAGCTGCGTGATCGAAGGCGAAATTCGAAGCCTGAACCACGAGACGGCCATGGAGCTTCTGGAAACATATCACAGAATCTTCCAGCAGGAAGCAGAGAAGATTGGTGCGAAGCTGGTCTGGGAAGAAAAACTGAATATCCATGCGTATGAGACGCCGCTGACAAGCGATGCCGCAAGGCATTACGAGAGCGCCGTTGCAGAAGAAGGCCTGACCGCTGCATTCGAAAAAACTTTCGGCGGCAGCGACAACAACGTCTTTGCACAGCACGGCATCGAAGGGCTTGTCATCGCAACCTCGATGAATCAGGTACACAGCTGCGCCGAGTACACAAAAATCCCGGAAATAGCGCAGGTGGCGCGGATTGTGGCCAATCTTGCCGCACCGCAGGAAGCCTGAACAGATCCCGGACGAAAAAACAGAATACGTAAAAAATCCCCAAAGCCCGTCGGCAGATGTGAAAACAAAAACCGGCGGACTTTTCCTGTTTCCGGCATGGCTTGCCACGCAGAGAAAAATAGTCTATAATAGGGAAAAGCTTCCGGTACATGCCGGAATTTAACACCAGTAGACAAGAAGTCCCCAGCTTCTAAAGCGGTGGGATGAATTATTAAAAGAAACATAACGGCAGTGGCGGGCGGAGAAAAATCGGTATCCTCCACTGACATGAGGCAAGTCACAGTCGAACTATTTTCGGCATGTCAGACTCCGTGAAAATACCGACTGTGAGTGAAACAAGAATAAAAGAGGAGAAACAATGATACAGACACCAATTCAGAAACTGGAATTTCCAAACGACAGAGGCGTCCGCCTGTACTGCAAGCGGGAGGATCTTCTTCCGTTTTCCTTAGGCGGAAACAAAGTCCGCATCGGACGTGCTTTTTTCCAGGATATGCAGGAGAAAAACAAAGACTGCATGATCATCTACGGAAACAGCAGATCCAACCTCTGCCGCGTGCTGGCCAATCTGTGCTGTGCCGAGAAAATTCCATGCTATATGATCTGTCTTCCGAAGAAAACGAGGAACAACCGATCGAAACCAACAACAGCCGTCTGATGAAATGGCTCGGAGCCGAAGTCATTCCGTGCAGAAAAACAGAGATTGCACAGACCGTCGAGCAGACGATGAACCGTTTGACAGAAGAGGGATATCACCCATATTATATTTTCGGGGATAAATTCGGAACGGGCAATGAAGGCACACCGGTACAGGCCTACGTGGACGGCTACCGCGAGATTCTTGCGTGGGAGAAAGAACAGAACATTTCTTTTTCTCATATCTTTGCGGCATCCGGAACCGGCTCGACCCAGTGCGGCCTGGTAAGCGGAAAACTGCTCGAGCAGGGAGCGGAGCAGATCATCGGCCTTTCGATTTCATCCCGCGAGTACGACCGCGCCACCCGCATTATGGAGAGCGGCATTTCCGATTATTTTGCGAAGAATCATCTCGTGCTGCCGGAAGGATGGGAGAGTGAACTTCATCTGGAAATGGGATACCGCCAGGGCGGATACGGCCAGTACGATGAGCGGATTTTACAGGTGATCCGGGAAGAGTTCTGCCGGAACGGCCTTCCGCTGGATCCGACGTACACCGGAAAGGCATTCTGGGGAATGAAGCAGTACATAGAAGAACATCAGTTACAGGACTGCGATGTGCTTTTTATCCATACCGGAGGCACGCCGCTGTTCTATGACTGCATTCTGAACGATACCGATGGAGGAAAAAAATGAAACTGATTTCAATAGTCATCCCATGCTACAATTCCGAGGCAACGATCCGGAAAGTTGTAGAGATGGTGATGGAAGAATTCAAGAAAATGGACGGATATGACTGCGAATTTGTCCTGGTGAACGATGGTTCCCCGAAAGACAATACGTATGGGGAGATCAAGAAGCTCGGTGAGCAGTATCAGAATGTCAAGGGCATCAACCTGCTGCGCAATTTCGGCCAGCACAATGCGCTGATGGCGGCACTCCACTACACCGAAGGAGATTTTATTCTCGGCATGGACGATGACATGCAGACACATCCGTCCCAGATCAGCAAACTGATCCACAAGATGGAAGAAGGATACGATCTGGTTTACGGCTGCTATCCGAAACGGAAAAATTCGTTCCTGAAAAATGTCACCAGCAAACTGAACGAAGTTTCCTCCCGGATTCTTCTCGGACGGCCAAAAGACATCGTTTCCAGCAATTTCTGGATGATTACCCGCCAGATCAAGGACGAGGTGGTAAAATACGACAGCTTCAATCCCTATATTGACGGCATTTTCTACCGCACGACACACAAAATCGGAAATGTAGAGGTGGAGCATTTCAAACGTGCAGTGGGAACTTCCAACTATACGTTAAAGAAACTGATCAAATTGTGGCTTGCCTACTGGAACTATTCTGTAATTCCGCTTCGCATATCGTCCGTTCTCGGCGGAGTTTCTGCAGCCGGCGGTTTTCTGGCAGCCATCATGATTGCCATCCGAAAGCTCATCAATCCGACCGTGATGGTTGGCTGGTCTTCGACGATCTGCGCCATCGTTGTTTTTTCCGGATTGATTCTGATGGTGCTCGGCATCATCGGAGAATATCTCGGAAAGATGATTCTGATTCTGAACCGCACGCCGCAGTATATTGTGCGGGAAACCATTAACGTATCTGATGAGGAAGAAAAAAAGTGAAAAAAATCATGATTTTAGGTACCGGTATTTACCAGGTGCCGCTGATCCGGACTGCACGCAGAATGGGTCTTTACACGATCGTAGTGAGTATTCCCGGCGATTATCCGGGTTTTGCACTTGCAGATAAAATTTATGAACTGAATACGCGGGATAAAGAAGCGATTCTTGCGGCGGCGGAAAAAGAACAGATCGACGGAATCTGTACATCGGGAACCGATGTGGCCGTCAGCACAATCGGCTATGTCTGTGAAAAGATGCATCTGTCCGGCATTCCGTATGAGGCGGCGGAAATTCTGACCGATAAGGCAAAGATGAAAGACGCATTCCGGCAGGGCGGCGTTTCCGCGGCAGACGGGATGCGGGTAAGAAGCGCAGAGGAGGCACAAAAAACCGCAGAACAGCTTGGATACCCGGTTGTCGTAAAACGGGTGGACAGTTCAGGAAGCCGCGGAATTACCGTGGTGGTGCATTCCGGACAGATCGAAGAAGCGTATGAAAATGCGAGAAACGGTTCGGCAAGAGATTATGTGCTGGTTGAAAAATTCCTCCGCGGAACGGAGATCGGCGTGGATGGATTTGTGCAGAACCACAAACTGGTCTTTCTGGCACCGCACACGAAATTTGTATACCGCGGTGCACACACGACCGTTCCGGTCGGCCACGCATTTCCGTATGGATGCAGCGGGGCACTGCGGGAAGAAATTGCCCGCCAGATGCAGCTGGCCGTCACCGCATCCGGTGCCGATCAGTGCTCCGTCAATGCGGATGTCTTTGTGGACGGAGAGAAGGTCTGGATCATTGAAATGGGCGGAAGAACCGGGGCAACCTGCATTCCGGAACTGATTTCAACGTATTACGGATTTGATTTTTATGAGCAGATGATCAAAAGCGCCTCGGGGAAGAAACGGATTTTCAGCAGACGGAAAGCTGCCCGTGCATGGCAAAACTGCTGCTGAGTCCGGTAAGCGGAACCATCACACAAATCGACCGGGATCAGGTCGAACGTCTGCGTCAGGAAGGGCTGGAGCTTGTCCTGGATTATCCGGAGGGGCATGAAGTTTCTGCCATGGCAGATGGAACTGACCGGATCGGCCATGTGATTGTAAAGACGGACCGGGAAGCGGAACTGGATGAGCAGATGAAGCGGGTGTACCGCTGTATCTGGATTGATGGAAAAAATCTGGAGACAATCTGGGAAGAGAAAACAGCAAAATAAAAAACCCGGAATCTTTTCAAGACCTCAGAAGAGGAGCGAAAGGATTCCGGGTTTTGCGTTGCCAGGCATATCAATATCCGGTGGACCAATTTTGATTACACTGTTTTTACAGGCTTCATCATCATCCGATAGTAGACTGGAATCAGCAGTGCAATTGCACCGAACCAGGCAAGCGGGCTTGCGATGCAGACGGCAGTGTAGCCTAAGAAGCGTGACAGCCAGACGGTAGCAGCAAGACGCATCACAAGCTCGATCATGCATGCGGTAAACGGTGCGCGTCCGTTCTGCATACTCTGAATCGAGGTGCGGTAGACGGCGAGAAGGCCGAGCAGGAAGTAGAACGGAGCTTCGATCGTCAGGAATGCATCGGAGTAATGGTAAGAATCCGTGATTTCGCTCGAAAAGCTTGGTGAGCAGGTGCATCTGTCCCGCGAGGTCTGCTGCCGCCGCTTCCGGAAAATGACGGGAAAGACGGTGACGCAGTATCTCGAGGAATACCGTGCGTCCAAAAGCCTGCCGCTCGTCGAAAGCGGCTTTTTATCACGAAAAATATGTTACATCTGTTTGATTGCCTGCAGCATTTCAAGATCCGAAGCAGTCACCTTGATATTGGAAACCATCGTTCGGCCGTCCGGTTTTTTCACCGTGACTTCGAGAATCGTTCCCTCCTCGATCTGCGAGGATGCGAGATCGCTCATGAATTTTACGAACTTCGGGTGGTTTTGGGCGAAACGGTCTCTCAGATTTTTTAATTCCATTAACTTCATTGGGTTAAATGCCATTCTTTTTTTGTCCTTTCTGTTCGAAACTTCTTTTGAAGCATGAAAGTATTGTAACATGGAAAAGAAAAAATGCAAGCGGATAAAAAGACAAAAGACAGAGATACTGGGAATAAGAGAAAAGATTCTCAATTAGAATGGGAGAAAAACGAATGAAAGCGAAGAAGTATCTGCTGTTTTTCCTTTTGGGCTACTGCATTTATATTGCCATCGAAGTCACCTACCGGGGTTACAGCTTCCGCCTGATGGGTATTGCCGGAGGACTGTCCCTTGCAGGAATCGGAATGCTGGAAGACGCCGGGCTGCGCTGCTTTCCGCTGGCGTTTCAGATGATGGTATCCGCCGTCCTGATTACGGCCATCGAGCTGTATTCGGGAATGTTTTCCCTGAGGGTGCTGCATTACCGCATGTGGGACTATAGTACGCTGCCGTTTTCCCTCTGTGAAGGATTAATCTGCCCGTGTTTTTTCGGGATCTGGTATCTGCTCTCGGCGGTTGGGATTTTTCTTACGGACTATGTGAGCTATTATATCTTCCACGAGGGGACGCACCCGGTGTATCGAAAGAAGAAAAAGGGTTGTGCCGAAGGGGAGTTCGTTATAAAATAAGAAAAAACAACCCAGGCAGGAGGTCCTCATGGAAAACGAAAAAAATTATCTGGAATATCTCGCAGAATTGTACCCGACCATCGAAAAAGCAGCGACAGAAATCATCAATCTGCAGTCCGTTATCAACCTTCCCAAAGGCACGGAGCATTTCCTTTCGGATATTCATGGCGAATACGAAGCCTTTTCTCATGTACTCCGCAACGGTTCCGGTGCCGTGCGAAAGAAGATTGACGATGTCTTCGGCCACACGCTCGGCATTTCGGAAAAACGTGCGCTTGCAACCCTTATCTATTACCCGAGAGAGCGCCTGGAGATGGAGAAAAAGCAGCAGGAGGACATCGATGACTGGTACAAGGTCATGCTGTACCGCCTGATCGACGTCTGCAAAATCGTTTCTTCCAAATACACCCGCGCCAAAGTGCGGAAAGCCCTGCCGGCGGATTATGGCTATATCATCGAGGAGCTGATCACCGAAAAGCCGGAGGTGCTCGACAAAGAAGCATACTACGAGGCGATCATCCAGACTATCCTCGAAATCGGAAGCGCCGAGAACTTCATCATTGCCGTGGCAGAGCTGATTCAGCGGCTCGTTGTTGATCATCTCCACATCATCGGCGACATCTTTGACCGCGGTCCGGAGCCGTATAAAATCATGGACTGCCTGATGAATTACCATTCCCTCGATATCCAGTGGGGCAACCACGATGTGCTCTGGATGGGCGCTGCGACCGGCCAGCCGGCGTGCGTGGCCAGCACGATCCGCATCTGCCTCCACTACGGCAATCTCGATGTGCTGGAGGACGGCTACGGCATCAATATGCTTCCGCTTGCCACCTTTGCTCTCGAGACGTACGGCGATGATCCGTGCGAATGCTTTGCCGCAAAAGGCGGCGAGGACAGCGGAAATTCCCAGCAGATGCTGGAGCGCCGCATGCACAAGGCCATCACCGTAATGCAGTTAAAGCTCGAGAACCGTCTGATCCGTGAGAACCCGGAGTACGGCATGGAAAACCGCCGTCTGCTGGAAAAGATCGATTACCAGAACGGAACGGTGACGATTGGGGAGAAAACGTATGCTCTGCGCGACAAGAGCTTTCCGACGATCGACCCGGCGCATCCGGACGAGCTGACAGAAAAAGAGGCAGAAGTGCTCGATAAGCTGATCTTCGCCTTCCGAAACAGCGAAAAACTGCAGGCGCACGTCGATTTCCTGCTCAAAAAAGGAAGCCTCTACCGCGTCTACAATGGAAATCTGCTGTACCACGGCTGCATGCCGATGAATGAGGACGGCACCTTAAAAGAGGTACAGGTCGACGGAAAGAAATACAAGGGAAAAGCACTGTACGATATCCTCGAGCACAACGTGCGCCGCGCATTTGTAAGCCGCGATCCGAAAAAACGGGAGCAGGGCCGCAATACGCTGTGGTATCTGTGGACCGCGCCGAATTCCCCGCTGTACGGCCGCGACAAGATGACAACATTTGAGCGGTATTTCCTCGCAGAAAAAGAGACCTGGACCGAGGTGAAAAACGCGTATTACCGCCTGATCGAGAAAGAGGAGACGGCGGACCGGATCTTACAGGAGTTCGGGCTTGCCGGTGAAAATGTACATATTATCAACGGCCACGTCCCGGTACACCAGAGTGCCGGTGAAAGCCCGGTCAAATGCGGCGGCAAGGTGCTGATCATCGACGGCGGCTTCTGCAGGGCGTACCACAAAGAAACCGGCATCGCGGGTTACACGCTGATTTACAACTCGTACGGCCTCAGCCTCACCGCGCACGAGCCGTTTGAATCGACGGAAAAAGCAATCCAGGAGGAGAAGGATATTGTCTCCCGCCAGGTGGCGGTGCGGTACAACATGAAGCGCCAGTTAGTCGGCGATACGGATCAGGGACGGCAGATCCGGCAGCGCATCCGTGAATTAAAGGAACTGATCGAGGCGTACCGCACGGCTCAGTTAAAAGAGCTTCTTTAAATCAAGGGTTTTCAACTGCGCCGGAAAATGGTATAATCAAAACAGTGTGCGCAGATGGAAACACTGTGCGCTGGAACAGATGGAAAGAAGGAAGAAACATATGAGGGCATGGATTGCCAGGATGACAGAAGATAACATAGATCAGAGCGCGATCGAAAAAGCAGGAGAGATTCTGAAAAACGGCGGTCTGGCGGCATTCCCGACCGAGACCGTATATGGTCTTGGCGGAAATGCGCTGGATGCCAAAGCTTCCGAGAAAATTTATGCGGCAAAGGGCCGTCCGTCGGACAACCCGCTGATCGTCCACATCGGAAGAATGGAGGACCTCGAAACCGTAGCGGCAAACGTGCCGGAGAGTGCACGCAAACTGGCAGCCGCATGCTGGCCGGGACCGCTGACGATGATTTTTGAGAAAACAAATGCCGTTCCGCTCGAGACGACGGGAGGCCTTACCTCCGTAGCCGTGCGCTATCCGAGCAACAAAGTGGCAAACGCACTGATCTTAGCCGGAGGCGGCTTCATCGCAGCGCCGAGCGCCAATACATCAGGCCGGCCGAGTCCGACGAAAGCCGAGCATGTGATCGAGGACCTTGGGGACAAAATTGACTGTATCATCGACGGAGGAGACGCCGAGATCGGCCTCGAATCCACTATCGTCGATTTTACAGAGGAGATTCCGACGATTCTCCGCCCGGGCTATTACAACAAAGAGATGCTGGAAAAAGTGCTTGGAACCGTGCGTGTCGATCCGGGAATCCTTGCGGAGGACAGCCATGTGCGTCCGAAGGCACCGGGCATGCGCTACAAACATTATGCGCCGAAGGCAGACCTTACGATTATCCAGGGCGAGATGGAACGGGTGATTCCGGAAATCAACCGCCTTGCCGCAGAACAGGAAAAGGCAGGAAAGAAAGTGGGCGTAATCTGCACCGATGAGACACGGGAGCAGTACACCACAGGAGATATCAAGAGCATCGGGCTGCGCGCCGAAGATGAGACGATCGCGCATCACCTGTTTGCGATTCTGCGCGACTTCGATGAGGACGGCGTGGAAGTGATTTATTCCGAGGCTTTCGACACCCCGCGTATGGGGCAGGCGATCATGAACCGCCTGTTAAAAGCCGCAGGCCACAAAGTAGCAGAGGTATAACAGTGAAACATTACAGCAGGATTTTATTTGTGGACGCGGACGATACCGCGCGCGCACCGATGGCGAAGGCGATTCTGCAGAGCAAAGAGCTTCCGTGGCCGATGGAAATTGGTTCCCGCGGGCTTGTCGTTCTGTTTCCGCAGCCGGTCAACCAGAAGGTAGAGGCAGTGCTTGCGCGCAACGGGCTTTCGGCCAAAGACCACACCACCACACCGCTTACCGCGGAGGACATCAACGACGACACGCTGCTTCTTGTGATGGAGGACAGTCAGAGGGAAAAGATCCGTGAGGACTTCCCGGATGCGCCCCATCTGCAAACGATCGCCGGATTTCTGCGGCTGGCAGGAGACATCCCCGCCTTTACGGGGAACCGCTTACCGAATACGGAAAATGTTATGAAGCGCTGGAATTCCTGATTGAAGGTGTTCTTGCGCGGCTGAAAGAGGAGGAAGAACAATGATAGCTTTAGGATGCGACCACGGCGGATATGAGCTGATGCAGGAGGTAAAAGCATATCTGGACAAACAGGGACTGGAATATCAGGACTTCGGATGCTACAGCAACGAGGCAGTTGATTATCCGGTTTACGCCAGAAAAGTAGGCCATGCGATCCAGAACGGAACGTGTGATAAGGGAATCCTGATCTGCGGAACCGGAATCGGCATTTCTATCACGGCAAACAAAATGGAAGGAATCCGTGCAGCACTCTGCACCGACTGCTTCTGCGCAGAGGCAACCCGCCTGCACAACGATGCCAACGTACTGGCGATGGGAGGACGCGTTGTAGGCCCTGGCCTTGCAATCAAAATCGTAGAAACCTTCCTGAACACTCCATTTTCCGGAGAAGAGCGTCACGAACGCCGGATTCACTTGATTGAGCATGAAGGCGAAAATGAATGAATTTTAAACAAAACAAAGGAGAAGGGAAAATGGCAAGAACAGTCATCATGGATCACCCGCTGATCCAGCACAAAATCGGTATTATCAGAAAGAAAGACACAAGCTCCAAGGAGTTCCGCGAGATGATCAGCGAGATTGCAATGCTGATGTGCTACGAGGCAACCAGAGAGCTGCCGCTCACAGACGTTGAAATTGAAACCCCGATCTGCAAAACAACCGTAAAAGAGCTCGAAGGAAAGAAAATGGCAGTTGTGCCGATCCTCCGTGCCGGTCTTGGTATGGTAGAAGGTATGCTGGCTATGATTCCGGCAGCAAAAATCGGACACATTGGTCTGTACCGTGATCCGGAAACCCTGGCACCGGTTGAGTATTACTGCAAACTTCCGTCAGACATCGCAAGCCGTGAAGTATTTGTAACCGACCCGATGCTGGCAACCGGCGGTTCTGCAACGGCAGCCATCACCATGCTGAAAGAAAAAGGCGCAAAGAAGATCCACTTCATGTGCATCATCGCATCTCCGGAAGGAATCGAGAAAATGCATGAGGTTCACCCGGATGTCGATGTTTTCGTCGGAGCACTGGATGACCATCTGAACGAGCACGGCTACATTGTACCAGGCCTTGGCGATGCCGGAGACCGTATCTTCGGTACGAAATAAGAGCGGAAGCAAAGTACGTTAAGAGAACACAGGGGAAATGGGTATGAGCGATAAACGAGAGGATTATATTTCCTGGGATGAATATTTCATGGCAGTTGCCCAGCTTGCCGGTATGCGCTCGAAGGATCCGCACACCCAGGTGGGAGCCTGCATTGTGAGCGAGGACAACAAGATTCTGTCCATGGGATACAACGGTTTCCCGAAAGGCTGCTCGGACGACGAGTTCCCGTGGGGAAAGACAAGTGAAAATCCGCTGGAAAACAAGTATCTTTACACAACGCACAGTGAACTGAACGCCATCCTGAATTACCGCGGCGGAAGCTCGAGGGAGCCAAGCTGTATGTGACATTGTTCCCATGCAACGAGTGCTGCAAGGCGATTATCCAGGCGGGAATCAAAACGGTGATCTACGACTGCGACAAGTACGCGGACACCCCGTCCGTGATCGCATCGAAACGGATGATGAAGGCGTCCGGAGTCACTTTTCAGAAATACCACCGCACAGGGCGGGAAATTACCATGTCCCTGTAGCAGAAAAGATAATAGAAGGAGCGCGCCTGAACGAACAGAAAGTTCAGGCGCGCTTCGTCTGTATACACGAAAAGACAAGAAACGGGAGGGCACCATGGAGAGCAATTTCGAATGGATTACGGCAAACGGGGATATCGGCATCCGCTTTTTCCACAGCATCGATGACGGCGGCTACAGCAACCCGCCGCACTGGCACAACGATCTGGAGATCATTTATCTTCTGGAAGGCCGTCTGAAAGTGCGTTTCGGTGACGGCGGCGAGCGGCAGATCGGGGCAGATGAACTTCTCGTCATCAACTCCGGCACGATCCACGCCGTGACAGCCTATCCGAATCAGGCCATCGTCCTGCAGGTTCCGTACGAGATGCTGCTGCAGTACATGGAGCGTTACGATCAGCTTTACTTTGTTGTGGATGAAAGGCCGGCCAGTGAGGCGGAAAAACAAAAACTCGCAGAATTCAAAGCAGTTCTCCGGGAGATGGACGAGGTGTACGGTGCGCAGAAAGAAGGGTATCAGTTAAAATTCGACAGCCTTCTTCTTGAAGCGCTGTACCGCTTACTGGTGGACTATGCGGTGCAGATCGGAAAAGAACACATTCCGCAGAATCAGAAGGCCGTACAGCAGATCCGCGAGGTCATGCGGTATATTGAGGAGCATTACGCCAAAAAGCTGACGGTGGCGCAGGTCGCGGAGCACTTTGGTTATACGCCGAATTATCTGTCGAAGCTTCTGAAACGGTACCTCGGTCTGACGGTCTACCAGTATCTGTATGAAATCCGGCTCGACCGGATCTGCCGCGACCTGCAGCATCCCGAGGCGCGGATCATGGAACTTCTGCCGAAACACGGCTGCGAAAACTACAAGTCGGTGTCGCGTCTGTTTAAGGAGCGGTACGGCTGCAGCATGAAGGAAATGCAGAAGCGGTATGAAAAGGAAAAAGGAGACCGCCCGATGGGCCAGTGGGTAAGAATCAGAAAAGCGGAAATGCCCTAATTTTCTGCCGAAAAAGGCACTAAACAAGAAGAAGAGAGCATGGTATAGTGGAAGCATGAAACAGCGGATTTTCAGTAAATGCCGCAAAACATGTGAAAAATGGAGTGTGGAAAATGAAAGCAAAACAGATTACAACGTACCATGTAAAAGGGGAAGCAAAAACCTGGGAAAAAGCGCTGGCACCGGAAGACGAGTCCAAGAGCGTAAAAATGATTGAGTCGAACGTCATCAACCTGTATCCGGACTTTGCGTTCCAGACCATCGAGGGCTTCGGCGGCGCCATGACCGAGAGCAGCGCATACCTGCTGTCCCGTATGGATGAGGAAACACAGAATCAGGCATTACAGGATATTTTCGGACCGGACGGCCTTCATGCAAGATTTGTCCGCGTGCCGATCGACAGCTGTGACTATTCCCTTGAGGAGTATCAGGCAGTCGCAGACCCGATCGCAGACCCGGATCTGGCAACCTTCTCGATCGACCGCGACCGCAAATATGTCCTTCCGATGCTGAAAAAAGCCATCGAAATCTCCGCAGAGCCGATCAGTGTTCTGATGAGCCCGTGGTCTCCGCCGTATCAGTGGAAAACTGCACCGAAGATCGCAAAGAATGATGCTGCTGTTTACGGTGCAATGGGAATGCCGGTTCCGGAAGAGATTCCGCAGAGAAACCACGGCGGCAGCCTGAAACCGGAGTATTACGGAAGCTGGGCAAAATACGTCGTAAAATATCTGCAGGCATACCTCGATGAGGGAATCCCGGTGACGATGCTGAGCCTGCAGAACGAAACCGTAGCGGCTACCACCTGGGACAGCTGCGTATGGACACCGGAAGAGTCCAAAACCTACCTGAAAGATTATCTGTATCCGGAGATGAAAAAAGCAGGCCTGACGGACAAGATCGGCATCTTCATCTGGGATCACAACAAAGAGCGTATGATCGAGCACGTTCTGACCGTCCTTGACGAGGAGACCATGGACATGGTAGCCGGTATCGCATTCCATTGGTATTCCGGCGACCACTTCGAGGCTGTTGAGCTGATGAAACAGAAATACCCGGACAAAACCTTCATGCTTTCCGAGTGCTGTGCCCTTCACATGCCGGGCAGAATCGGTTTTGGCGACGGTGGTTTCGGACCGGTGAACTTCCAGACACCAGAGTACGTCGATTACCTTGACGCCGCAGATTATGCACACGATATGATCGGAAACCTGAACGCCGGCATGAACCGCTGGATCGACTGGAACTTCCTCGTAGACAAAGACGGCGGCCCGCGCCACGTACCGATGGGATTCACCTCAGGTCTGATTGTGGATGATGATTTCCATTACCGCAAACCGATCATGTACCACTACATCGGCCATATTTCCAAATATATTGCTCCGGGTGCAAAACGCATCGGCTGGAGCAAATACGGAGCAAACCTGGATGTAACGGCCGCAGTCAATCCGGACGGAAGCTACGTTGTGATCCTGCTGAACCGCACAAAAGAGGATTCCGGCTGCTTCCTGCGTGTCAACGGACATATCATGCGTGTCGATCTTCCGGCAGAGACACTCAGCACGGTTGTAATCGAGAAATAAAAAGCAAAAATAAAAAAATGCCTTCTGTGCAGAATGGAAACAGTCTGCGCAGAAGGCATTTTTGTAAGATACGATTTATTTTTGATCGGAATCGGAAGAATCTGAGTTTTTCTCTTCGGTTGAAGGCTTTGCCGGTGTATACGGCGCATCAACCGGAGACTCTTCCGTGGCCAGCTTTGTCAGCGCTTTGCGCAGCCGGTAGCCCGGGAAGTGGAAGACTTCGGCCTCGTCGATCTTCTTTTTCTGATATGGGATCGCCTGTCTCGTTTCCGGATCAATGTGGTCCATGTGGAAGTAAAACGCATCGTCATCCGGCAGGTGATGTTTTTCAAGACGACGATTGGCGAAGTTGCGGCAGACCGTGCAGATAATGGCACAGACCGGAACGGCGATGATCATGCCAAAGACACCCCAGAAGCCGCCGCCGATCAGAATCGAGATGATGATAAGGAAGCTGGACACGCCGGTCGTCTCGCCGAGGATTTTCGGCCCTAAGAAGTTTCCGTCAAACTGCTGCAGGAGAACGACGAAAATCAGGAAATACAGTGCCTGCAGAGGGTCGATCAGAAGGATCAGCAGAAGACACGGAACGGCGCCGAGGAACGGGCCGAAAAACGGAATGATATTCGTCACACCGATGATTACGCTGACCAGCAGTGCGTACGGGGTGCCGATCAGGCTCGTCACAAGATAGCAGATGGCACCGATGATGATCGAATCGATGACTTTTCCAACGAGGAATCCGCTGAATTCCTGGTTCACATACTGGCAGTCGCGGATCACGGCATTTCCGTGATCCAGACCGAGCAGCGCGTAGACTGCTTTTTTCAGCTTGGCAATGTAGCTTTCCTTGTTGTACAGCATGTAGATCGCAACGATCGCGCCAAGCAGAATGTTTTTGAAAAACGTAACCATGTTGACGAGCTGTCCGGAGAGGTTCAGAAGGAACGTACGGAGCATCGGCATCAGGTCATTGGTCAGCCAGTTGGAAAGCTTTGCGGAGAACATGGAGATGTACTGGTCTGCCGTCTGCTGCATCTCCGGGTAATTCGCCAGCACTTTTGTGGCAAAATCCTGAATGTTGTTTGCGTAGTTGGAGAAGTTGGAGACAATGTTTGTGATACTTGAGAACAGCTCCGGGATCAGGGTCGCAATGAGTCCGTACAGCGCGAAAAGCATGGCGACGTACGTCAGAAGAATCAAAAGCGCCCGTACAAGCTTTTTGCAGCGTACCGACTGTGTTTTTCCGTGGCGGGCGAAGAGTCTGGCGATGATCCGCTGTTCTATGAAGTTAATGATCGGGCTGATCACATAGGCGAGAATCAGGGCTGCAATCAGGGGGGAGAGAATGTCGAGGACATTGTGAAAGGCGGTCCGCACAGAAGTCTGGTGGAAGAGCAGGTAGTAAAAAATCATGGACGCTGCAAGTACCAGAAAGGCAGTAACGCCGGCCCGGACATATTTTCGGTAACGATCCAGTTTCATAAAAATGTAAATCCCCTTTCGAATTTTATTAACCTCTATTATACACATGCAATCCCCAAAATACAACCGCAACCACACTTGCGGGAAAAAAAGGAAACTGCTATACTGGAAAAGCAGATTTAGAAAAAGGAGATAACAAATTTGAAGATAAAAATGCCGCCAAGCGTAAATATGGTAATCGATTCCCTGCATGCGAAAGGCTTCGAGGCGTACGCGGTCGGAGGCTGTGTGCGCGATACGATTCTTGCGCGGGAGCCGGACGACTGGGATATTACAACCTCTGCTTCCCCACAGCAGGTAAAAGAAATTTTTGACCGCACCGTGGATACGGGACTGGAGCACGGAACGGTAACAGTTCTGGCCGGAAGCGGCGCGCACGAGGTCACGACGTACCGCATCGACGGAGAGTATGAGGACGGCCGCCATCCGAAAGAAGTGGTCTTTACCTCCAGCCTCGCCGAGGATCTGCGCCGCCGTGATTTTACGATCAATGCGATGGCATACAACAACGAAGAGGGGCTTGTGGATCTGTTCGATGGAATCAGGGATTTACAGCGCAAAGTCATCCGCTGTGTCGGAAATCCGACCGAGCGGTTCAGTGAGGATGCACTGCGGATCCTGCGCGCCCTCCGCTTTTCCGCACAGCTCGGCTTCAAACTTGATCCGGTAACACTGGATGCCATCATAGCACTCGCGCCGACGCTTGAAAAAATCAGCGCCGAGCGGATCCGTGTGGAACTGAATAAACTGCTGATCTCGAAGCGGCCGGAGTACATGGAGGCCGTCTATGAGGCGGGTATTACAAAGATTGTGCTGCCGGAGTTTGATGAACTGATGAAAACGCCGCAGAACAATCCGCACCACTGCTATAATGTCGGTGAGCACACGATTGCCGCTCTGCAGCACGTTCCGGCAGATCCGATTCTGCGCTGGACGATGCTGCTCCACGATATTGCAAAACCGGCGTGCCGCACAACGGATGAGGCCGGCATCGATCATTTTAAAGGCCACGCACCGGCGGGGGAGAAAATGGTGAAAGCGATTCTGCGCCGTCTGAAATTCGACAACGAAACCATCCGCCAGGTCGCAGCATTGATCCGCTGGCATGACTGCCGCATGGCTCCGGAGAAACCGGTGATCCGCCGTATTCTGAACAAACTCGGCCCGGAGCTGTTCGAAAAACTGATGATCGTGCAGGAAGCCGATACGATGGCCAAAAGCCTGTACCAGCGGGAGAAAACCCTGGAACGGATCGAAAAGGTAAGGGAGTGCGTCAGAGAAATTCTCGATAACGGCGACTGCTTTACGTTGAAAATGCTGGCCGTTTCCGGCAAAGATCTGATGGAACTCGGTGTCCCGAAAGGCCCGAAAATCGGCGAATGCCTGAACGCGGCGCTGGAAGAAGTGATGAAAGATCCGGCGAAGAATACAAAAGAATACCTGACAGAGTACGTAAAAACACTGCTGTAAAGCCAAAACGGCAAACAAGAGAGCCGGGGACAGAACAATCCGTCCCCGGCTCTCTTTTGTTTTTTGCTGGTTTTATGCGTTCAGATCACGCAGCAGATCCGCATACCAGCAGAACACATGGGCAATGCGGTACAGTTCGCTCTCCTTGGAGACGGTGCGCCACAGCTCTTTATAGCTGTGCAGCCACCGTTCGAGATCTCCGGCGAGTGCAAAACAGTCTTCTTTCTCCGGCAGAGTACCTTCGGAAAGAAGGGAAGCGCGCAGGAACGGCAGCAGGCGGTTCAGCACTTTCAGGCCGTCTGCGGCGAGCAGGTACGCATAGATCATCGGACGGTTCTCCGGGCGGACGGTGCCGGCTTTCTCGTACAGAACGGCGCAGAGCGCGTCGATTGAAGCATTTGCTGCATCCGCATCGCCTTCCGCGCAGGAGCGGAGCAGTTCGGCAGCCTCTTCTTTGTCCTGATGCAGTTCGAGTGCTTCCTGTACCATAACGGCAGTGCGCCACGGATACGCATCCTGATGGCAGAGAAGATCGAGCACGGAAACGAGTTTTCCGGAAGCATCACCAAATTCCAGCACGGAAATCTGGCGGTTGATTTCCTCCTCCGGCAGAATGTCTGCATTCCAGGAGAACGCCGCGCCGTAGATCATGCCGATGCGGGAGAAGTCCGGGTGATTGATGTGGCCGTAATCGCCCCAGTCAGTGTTCAGAAGTCCCATCGCATGGCATTCGTGGCCGTAGCGCGCCATTCTGGAAATGTTTTCATACGCCTCATGATACTTGTTGATGAGCTGGTTCCATCCCTGTACGCCCGGGCACACATACAGATGCTCGGCACCGGAATTGGCAAGGCGGGTCAGACGCTCCGATGAAACATTTGACGCATAATCCCAGTGGAGGCAGATCAGGTTCTTCGGCAGGAGATGATAAACTTCCGGCTCCTGGCTGATGACATCACTCCAGAACATCGGCGTGCGGCCGGATTCAGTGATATAGTTGGCAAGCTCTGTCACAAACTCGGTGTAGATGACGGTGGTTCCCTTTTCCTCGGCGAGTGCGCGGGAAGCCCTTTTCCGAGGTCAAACGTTTCATCCGCGCAGAGATTGAAATACTTCGAGGAGAAGAGCTGCATATATTCGGAAAGAATGTGTTTGGCAAGGGAGAGGCTCTCCGGGTTTGTGATATCGAGCGTATGGTGCGCCTGGCGGTCATAGAAGGAGAACGGAGCCGAAGCAGAGCCTTCCAGTTCGCACAGATGTGCATACGATTTCGTGCAGAGCAGCTTGTACAGATGGCCGAAGCTTGCAAGCGACGGAACGAGATCAATGCCAAGTCCCTTGCAGTAGCGGTCCAGCTCGAGGATGTCCTCTGCAGTGAGCGGCGTATCGTCGCGCCACATCTCGGTCAGATCGTCGAAGAGATAGCTGTGCTCGATGTAGAGCTGAAGCTGATTGATTTTATAGAAGCTCAAGGTGTCGGCAAGCTGTTTCAGATAGGAAAGCGTCGGAACACGTCCGCGGGTCGCATCGTGGTAGAAGCCGCGGTTTTCCATGGCCGGTTTGTCGGAGATCAGGACGGTTGGAAGAACAGCACCTGCCTGGCGGATCATCTGACGGAGTGTCTGCACGCCGTAGAGAACGCCGCTTTCCAGAGATCCGCAGATCGTGATGTTTTCCGGTGTGACAGCGAGGGTATAAGCCTCACGGGATAATTCCGGAGAGGCAGTCAGATAGATCAGGTGTGATCCCACCGGCTGATGACGGCGGCAGATGGCAGGACGGAATCCCGTCTGTGTCTCAATCTCCTGCTGCAGAAGCTGTGCGGCAGAAAAAAGCTCAGCCGGGCTCTCGGAATCGAGAAAAATGCGGCTGTCATAGTGAATTGTAAAGGTGCCCTCTCCGTAGGAAGGGAAGATGGCTGTGGTAAGAAAATCATAAAAACCCTCCTTAAAATAAAATGATTTTAGAGAACCCCATAACAGGTGTTTTTCATCCTGTCAAGTTTGGAATATTTTACCATGCGGTGAAATTAAAAACAATAAAATAAGAGAAAAAGAAAACACTTTCAACATTGCTTTTGGGATGAAAGAAAAAACAGAAACCAGTATGCATGGCACAGGGCGGATACGCATACATTGAATCGTGACCCCAAAAACGATCACAACAGGGAAAGGAGTCAGGCTCTTGTATGATTATGGATTGAGTGTGCTGTCCCATTACGGTCTTACGGCTTCCGGCACAATGCGGGTGCGGGGCGCTTTATTGTGCCACACCGAACAGGGGGATAAGCTGATCAGCGAGTTCGGGACGGCGGCAGAAAAACTGGAGCAGCGGTATCTTCTACAGTGCCGCATCACGGAGTCGGGGCTCCTGCGGTGCGATCAGATTCTGCGGAACGAAGAGGGAGCGCTTGCAACGCGCGGGGACGACGGAGGAACGTACATTGTGCGGAACTGGTACCCGGGCCGGGAATGTGAGACGGGAAACAGTGAGGATCTTATCCGCGCCTCGGACGCGCTGGCGCGGCTACATACGGCAGCTCATCTGCCGGTGAAAATGGAATACCGGAGGGAATCCATCGTGGAGGAGTGCATCCGCCACAATGTGGAAATTCGAAAGATCCGAAAGTATTTGCAGACAAAAAAGAAGAAAAATGAGTTTGAAAAACTGCTGCTGGCAAGCGCCGGTCCGTATCTGGAACAGGGAGAGCGGGCGGCCGCGGAAATGAAAGCTTCTTCCTATGAAAAACTGCGGCAGCGGGCGGACGAAGAAGGCGCCGTCTGCCACGGGGAATTCAGCCAGCACAATATTCTGCTGGAAAACGGCAGAGGCGAAACGGCGGTCAATTTCGACAAGTGGAACTTCGATCTCCAGGTGGCAGATCTTGGCTATTTTATGCGGAAAATTCTGGAAAAACACGGCTGGAGCGAGCGCGCGGCAGAACGGATTTTAAACGCCTACAGCGCCAGACGGCCGCTCGATGAGGGGGAAATCGAGACACTCCGCCTCTATCTTTCCTATCCGTGGAAATACTGGAAACTGGCAAACCGCTACTACGGAAGCAGAAAATCGTGGATATCCGGGCGGAATACGGAGAAACTAAAAACACTCAATGCGCAGCAGGCAGACTGGCTGCGGTTTGTTAAGGGATCCTTCTTTTAACCGTGCGGTGGAAAAGAGTCTGTTTTGGGCAGAAATCGCCATAAAACCGCTGGTATGGGGGACTTTTTTCTTGACAAGAGAGACGCATTAGTATATAAATATATACAGCTACGCGAAAAAGCCGGTCAACGTAACAGACTGATCATCCGGAAGAAAAACAGCCGGCAGGGCAGGTCGTGTGTATCAGCGGGCCCGCGTACCATGTAAAAAACAAATGTAAGATACAGGAGGAGTAAAACTCATGAACAAAACAGAATTAGTTGCAGCTATGGCTGAGCAGACAAATTTATCCAAAAAAGATGCAGAGGCTGCTTTAAAAGCATTTATCGATGTAGTATCTGAAGAATTAAAGAAAGGTGAGAAAGTTCAGCTGGTAGGCTTTGGTACCTTCGAAGTATCCGAAAGAGCAGCAAGAGAAGGAAGAAATCCGCAGACTGGCGAGACCATGGAAATCAAAGCTTCCAAAACTCCGAAATTCAAAGCAGGAAAAGCTTTAAAGGACATGATGAACTAAGTAAAAATCTATGCGCTTAGATAAATTTTTAAAAGTATCAAGACTGATCAAGCGGCGTACCGTAGCCAATGAAGCCTGTGATGCAGGCCGTGTCCTCGTCAACGACAGACCGGCAAAAGCATCCGCACAGGTCAAGGCAGGAGATGTACTGGAAATTCAGTTCGGAAGTAAATCCGTCAGGGTAGAAGTGCTGAATGTGCAGGAAACCGTGAAAAAAGAAGAAGCACAGGAGCTTTACCGCTACTTATAAGAAGTGCGGCAGGATTCATGTGCAGCGAATAAAAAGAGAAAACCTTCATATAATGGGTGTATAGACCATTGTATGGAGGTTTTTTGCATGGGAGAGATGAACGAACAGGCGCACCGCCTTTTACTGGAACAGCGGAAAACACTTTCTCTTGGCGGCGTGCAGGATGTGAAAAGCTTTGATGAGAACGAAGTTCTGCTCGTGACCGTCTGCGGTGTTCTTACCATCCGCGGAAAAGAGCTGCATGTGGGCCGCCTGGAGCTGGAAAAGGGAGAGGCGGATATCGAAGGCAGCATCGACAGCCTGGTCTATACGGAACATGGGCCGCTGCAGAAGAAGGGGTCTGCGCTTGCGCGGCTGTTCCGGTAAAAATGAGTGCGTATGTCACCCGGGAGCTGATTCTGCTCGCCTGTTCCATCTGGCAGGGGGCAGTCCTGGGGTTCTGGTACGATCTGATCAAGACAGCGCGGAAACTGATCCGCCACAGCCATGCGGCGGTATCAGCAGAGGACCTCTGCTACTGGATTGCGGCAGCGCTGTATCTGTTTGTACGGATTTACGGAGAGAACAGCGGCATTCTCCGTGGGTATCTGTTTGGCGGCATCCTTGGGGGCGCTGCGTTGTACCACGCATCGTTTGGACGCTTTCTTCCGGAACTTCTGGCAAAGGGAATCAAAAAAGCAGGGCGAATCCTCGCTTTTCCAGGAAAATGGCTGGTAAAAAGTATGAAAAAACGGAGAAAAAGGTTGAAATTTCATGGGAAGAACGGTAAGATGTAACTACACATGTAAGAACAAAAGAAACAAGTCTGCGGACGAAAAACAACAGATAGTTTGGCTGCAGACGGTTGGAAAATAGAAAGCAAGGGTAAAGAAAAGAATGAAAGAAAGGGAAGAAAAGAATTCTGGCCGAAAGAAAAAAGTCAGAAAGAAGAGCCGTACAACAGAGTTCTCAATTACCGTAGTCCTGTGCTGCCTGGTTGCAGTCCTTACCGTAAAGGGAATCAGCCTTCAGCAGAAGGTCAATGCAAATGCATCCCGTCTTTCCAGTCTGGACAGCCAGATTGAAGAGGAGAAGCAGCGCACCGATGATATTACCGCCTTGAAAGAATACATGCAGACCGATGAGTACATAGAAAAAACGGCAAGAGAAAAACTTGGCATGGTAAAGGATAATGAGATTTTATTTAAAGAATCCCAGTCGAAATAAACAAAACAGATAAAGAAAGGGCATGATTTCGCAGTCCCCTTTGAAGTCCAGAACAAAGAGAGGAGGAGCGGAACATGCCGGAGTGGATCATTGCCATGTTCCTGATCGGCGCATTGCTGTCAGCAGGGGACATGGCTAAAATTTTTTTGGAAGCCAGAAGAAGCCGCCGGGAAGCGGCCGTCTATGACAATCATCCGCAGAAACTGCAGATGGAGCACTACGCCGATTCGTTCCGCGTTCTGGCAGAGAGCTTTTACCAGATGCCGTCAAAAAGTGTGATGCCGGAGACGGGCCGGGTGGACAAGATTCTGGAAAAAGAACAGCAGGAAGTCTGTAGCCGCTGTGCGAAGGCGTCGTGGTGCTGGGAGCAGTACGGAAACCTGACGCGCGAGCGGTGCCAGGAACTTCTTCAGACAATCGCCGACGGGGATGAGGACGAGATCAGCCGTGCAAAAGGCGAATGGAACGCCTCCTGCCTGAACGGCTCCCGCTTTCTGGAACTGTTCTGGAACCGCTACCAGCAGGAACGCCAGACGGCGCTCTGGTCGGGGCGTGTGGCGGAGAGCCGCCGCGTGGTGGCAGAACAGTTAAGTGAAGTCGCCTGGATTATGGACCGCGCCGCGTGTGATCTGTACAGCCTCAACAGTCTGCCGGACGAGCTCTCGGAAAAAATCTGCCGCCAGATGAAGAAAAACGGGGCTTTCGTCCAGAAAATCTGGCTCCAGGAGCGGCCGAAAGAGCATTTACAGATCTATATGACGGTCAAAGCGGGCCGTCACTGCCGGATCACGCTTCGCCAGACGGCGGAACTGATCGGTTCCCTGTGCGGAATCCCGATGGTTGCGGTACGCGACGGGGCACAGGTCTTAAGCGGAGAATACCAGACGGTGCTGTTTCAGGAGGATGTGAAATTCCAGGTTCTCTACGGCGTGGGACGCATCACCAAGGAGCAGGAGAGTATCTCCGGGGACAATTACAGTGTGCTCTGCGAAAACGGCCAGTTTGTCCTCTGCCTGTCGGACGGCATGGGTTCCGGGATCGAGGCAAACAGGGAGAGCGAGACGGTGGTGGAGCTGTTTGAACAGTTCCTGCGCGCCGGATTCCCGCGGATCATGGCGGCACGGATGATCAATTCGATGCTTCTGCTGCAGCCAAAGGAAGGGATGTTTTCCACGTTTGATGTTGCTTCGATTAATCTCTACACAGGCGTCTGCAGCTTTTTGAAAGGAGGTGCATCGCCGACGTTCCTTAGGCGGGATACGTGGGTGGAGGTTGTGGAGTCGACCAGTCTTGCCGCAGGTCTCGTTTCCCAGACGGATTTTGATACCACAACGAAAAAGCTGTACGACGGTGATTACCTTGTGATGATGACGGACGGAGTGCTGGACGCGCTGCCCGGGGACAGGACGGAGCAGATGAAGCAGCTTCTTCTCGAAGTGAAAAACAGCGAGCCGCGGGAATTTGCCCGGGAGCTTTTGGAACGCGTGCTGCGCCTCGGCGGCTGCCGCGCACGGGATGATATGACGGTTCTGGTCGCCAGAATCTGGAAAAAATAGGAGTAAAAACGAAGGATGCGAGAGAAAGTAAGAGCCTTTATGGAACAGTATCATATGGTAATGGCAGGCGAACGCGTGCTGCTCGGCCTTTCCGGCGGCGCGGATTCCGTCTGCCTGTTTCATCTGCTGCGGGAACTGCAGGAGCCGCTTGGCTTTTCGCTGCTGGCTGTCCACGTCAACCATAATCTGCGCGGCGCGGAAGCCGGGCGGGATGCGGCATTTGCAGAAAATCTGTGCCGGGAATATGATGTTCCGTTCTATCTCTATTCCTGTCCCGTGGAGAAGATCGCAAAAGAAAAGCATCTCTCGACGGAGGAGGCGGGACGCGCGGCGCGGCAGGAAGTTTTTGCAGCGTGCGCAAAGGAGCAGAGGGCAGTGAAAATTGCGCTCGCCCATCACCAGGATGACGTTGCGGAGACGATGCTGCATCACCTGGCACGGGGAACGTCGCTGGCCGGACTTGCCTCCTTACGCCCCGTGCGGGGGAATGTGATCCGTCCGCTTCTCTGCGTCGGACGAAAAGAGATCCGGCAGGAACTGGAAAGCCGTAAGTGTTCCTGGTGTGAGGACAGCACGAATGCAGAGGATGCTTACACGAGGAACGGAATCCGCCACCATGTGCTGCCGTATCTGACCGAAGAGGTCAATCCGCGTGCCGCCGCGCATATGGCACAGACATCGCTGGACCTGCTGGAAACGGAGGAATATCTGGAGCAGCAGACGGATCAGCTGATGGAGCGGTATGCATCCGCAGAGAAAAATGCGGTTGTGCTGCGTGATGCGGTGAGCAGCGAAGCGCCTCTTCTGCAGCGCTACGTGATCCGGCGCGTTCTGGAACAGCTGGCGGGAAAACGGAAGGATCTTACCAGGGAGCATCTGGAATCTGTGCGGGAACTTTTTGAAAAGCAGGTCGGAAAAAGTGTCTGCCTGCCGTATGGAATCACCGCCGTGCGCGGATACGAGACGCTCCGCCTGGAAAAGCAGGGAGTGCATTTAAAAGAAGAACGGAAAAGGAAAAGCGGCGAAGAAGTTCCAATTCCGGTTCCGGCCGGGTGGGAAGAGGAAAAAAGTCTCGCATTTGCAGAAAATCCAGTCACGATTGTGAAAAAAACATCGGTTTTTCCCGAAAGAATTGAAGAAAAAAAGTATACGAAATGCTTTGACTGTGATAAAATAAAAGACGGTCTTGTCCTCCGCACGAGAAGAAGCGGAGATTATCTGAGAGTAACCGCAAAAGGCGGGAAAAAGAAACTAAAAGATTATATGATTGATGCCAAGATACCGAAAGAGGAGCGGGATTCCATTCTGCTGCTCGCCGACGGACCGGAGATCTGGTGGGTCGTGGGGTATCGCAGAGGAGAGAGCGGCCGTGTCGGGGAAGACACGAAAGCAGTTCTGCAGATACAGATTGGCGTTGGTAAGGAGGAAAACAGATGAAAGAGACAATCAGAGTATTATTAAGCGAAGAAGAAGTAGACAGACGAATTAAAGAAGTAGCAGACCAGATCAACCGCGATTACGCAGGAAAGGAAGTGCACCTGATCTGCGTTTTAAAAGGCGGCGTATTCTTTATGTGCGAGCTGGCAAAACGCATCACAGTGCCGGTAAGCCTTGACTTTATGTCCGTATCAAGTTACGGCGATGACACCAAGTCCAGCGGAGTTGTCCGTATTGTAAAAGACCTGGATCAGCCGCTGGAAGGAAAAGACGTTCTGATCGTGGAGGATATCATCGATTCCGGAAGAACGCTTTACTATCTGATCGACATCCTGAAAAAGAGAAATCCGAAATCCGTACACCTGTGTACTCTGCTCGACAAGCCGGAGCGCAGAGTGCGCGATGTCAAAGTAGATTATACCTGCTTTAATATCCCGGACGAGTTCGTCGTAGGCTACGGTCTGGATTACGCACAGAAATATCGGAATCTTCCATACATCGGAGTAGTGGAGTTTCACGAAGACGAGGAGTAAAAAGCAAATATGAACAGACAGCGCAGTGGATTTGGACTCTACGCGGCGTTTATGGTGATTATCGTGCTTGCCATGTTCTATATCACCGGAAAAATCAGCGCAGGCAGCAGTCCAAGTCAGCAGAAATTTGAAACCGCCGTAAAAGACGGCAAAGTGACATCCGCGCAGATTGTCCAGAACAAAGAAGTGCCGACCGGCTCCGTCGTGGTACAGGAGCAGGGCGGTGACAGTTATACGGTCAATGTGACCGACGTAAACGCAGCTATCAGCCTTCTGGAGGATGCTGATGTAACGTACACCGTACAGAATGTCCAGAGAGACAGCATTTTCATGACGTCCGTCCTGCCGGCCCTGCTGCTCGGTATGATCCTTCTTTTCGGCATGTCGATGATGAACCGCTCCATGGGCGGCGGTGGAGGCGGCGGAAACAAAATGATGAATTTTGGAAAAAGCAACGCCCATATGTCCACCGACAAAGACAAAAAAGTCCTGTTCCGCGATGTTGCGGGCTTAAAAGAGGAAAAAGAAGACCTCGTTGAGGTGGTCGATTTCCTGAAAGCACCGGAGAAATATACACAGGTCGGCGCGAGAATCCCGAAAGGAGTTCTTCTTGTGGGCCCTCCTGGAACCGGTAAAACCCTTCTGGCGAAAGCTGTTGCAGGAGAGGCAGGCGTGCCGTTCTTCAGCATTTCCGGATCCGATTTCGTGGAAATGTTCGTCGGCGTCGGCGCTTCCCGTGTCCGCGACCTGTTTGAGGAAGGAAAAAAACATGCGCCGTGCATCATCTTCATCGATGAGATCGACGCCGTGGCAAGACGAAGAGGCACCGGTATGGGCGGCGGCCACGATGAGAGAGAGCAGACATTAAACCAGCTTCTCGTTGAGATGGATGGTTTCGGCGTCAATGAGGGCATCATCGTGATGGCAGCGACGAACCGTGTCGATATCCTGGATCCGGCGATTCTCCGTCCGGGCCGTTTTGACCGCCGCGTGGTTGTAGGACCGCCGGATGTCATGGGCCGTGAGGAAATCCTGAAAGTCCATGCAAAGAACAAACCGCTGGCCGAGGATGTGGATCTGAAACAGATCGCGCAGACGACCTCAGGCTTCACCGGCGCAGAGCTGGAGAACCTGCTGAACGAGGCAGCAATCATGGCGGCAAAGGACCGCAGAAGATTTGTGCGCCAGGCCGATATCAAGTCTGCTTTCATCAAAGTGGGCATCGGTGCGGAGAAGCGCAGTAAAGTCATTTCGGATAAAGAAAAACGGATCACCGCATACCATGAGACAGGCCATGCGATCCTGTTCCATATGCTGCCGGATATGGAGGCGGTCTATACGATCTCCATTATCCCGACAGGTCCTGGCGCAGCGGGCTACACGATGCCGCAGCCGGAGAATGACGATATGTTCCAGACGAGAGGCAAAATGATGCAGTACATCACCGTATGCCTCGGCGGCCGTGTGGCAGAGGAGCTGATCTTCGACGATATCACAACGGGCGCATCCCAGGATATCAAACAGGCGACGGCTACCGCGCGTTCCATGATTACGAAGTACGGTATGTCTGAGAACCTTGGTCTTGTCGCTTACGATTCCGACTCGGATGAGGTCTTCATCGGCCGCGACTGGGGCCATACGAAGAGCTACAGCGAGAATGTAGCCGCAGCCATCGACGAGGAAGTCCGCCAGATGATCGAGAAATGCCACGATCAGGCGAAACAGATTATTCTGGAGCATTCCTATGTGCTGCATGAGTGTGCAAAGCAGCTGATGGAAAAAGAGAAGCTGAGCCGTGCTGAATTCGAAGCCATTTTTGAGCAGGAAGCACAGATGACAGGAACAGCACCGGAAGTTTCTGGAGAAATCTGATATCTTTTTATTTGCAATAGAAAACCTGCAGAAAACAAAAAAGTTTTTTGCAGGTTTTTTTCTGCGATTTTACGGGCGTTTGTGCAAATTAAAACAGAAAATCCGAAACGCCGGAAAAATTCATCGTTATTTTGAATAAGAATCAAATGAAAAAAAATCGCGATTTGTGCAGACTTTTCGAGGGACGTATGGTACTATAATAACTGTAAAAACCCCCCAATACATTATATAGTTTTTGCTACACCCCATAAGAGAAATACCTTCTCCAAAAGAGCCAGCGTACCCCGCTGGCTCTTTTACTATATAAAAATCCAATAAACACAATCGTTACATGTGTTCAGAAAAAGGTTGTATTACATGGCAGTGTGGGGTAAAATATAAGGAATGAATGATTGAGAAAGACAGAGGCGTTAGTTCATGGATAAAACAAGAATGCAGCAGTATATGTCACAGATGCGGGCGATGTTCAACAAGCATGCGCTCTACAGCGATGAATCCCCGCAGTATCAGATTCCGTTTGAGCCGAACCCGGGCGACACGGTGAAGATCCGGTTCCGTACCCTGAAAAATAATGTAGATGCGGTTTATTTCATCAGCGGTTCCACCCGTGCACAGATGCAGGTCGGTTTGGTCCGGAACGGTTTTGATTATTACGAGATCGAGATTCCGGTCGGAAATGAGCCGATCCGCTATTTTTTTGAGATTCAGGCAGGCCGCGTGGTCTGTTATTACAACAAGCTCGGTGTCACAAGAGAGCTGCAGGAGATGTACTCTTTCGGCATTATCCCGGGCTTCCATACGCCGGACTGGGCGAAGGGCGCTGTCATGTATCAGATTTTTGTGGACCGCTTCTGCAACGGAGATCCGTCCAACGATGTGCTGACGGGAGAGTACAGCTACATCGGTGAGCAGGTCAACAAGGTGGATGACTGGAACCGCTTCCCGGAGCAGATGGATGTCCGCAATTTCTACGGCGGCGATCTGCAGGGCGTCATTGACAAGATGGATTATCTGCAGGATCTCGGTGTGCAGGTCATTTATCTGAATCCGGTGTTTGTTTCGCCGTCGAACCATAAGTATGATATTCAGGATTATGACTATATTGATCCGCATTTCGGAAAGATTGTCTCCGACGAAGGCGATCTGCTCTGGCCGGGCGACAAGGACAATACGCGGGCAACGCGGTATATTGACCGTGTGACGAACAAGGCGAACCTGGAGGCGAGCAATGAACTGTTTATCCACCTGGTGGAGGAGGCGCACAAGCGCGGCATGAAGGTGATTCTGGACGGCGTTTTCAACCACTGTGGTTCGTTTAACAAGTGGCTGGACCGCGAGCGGATTTATGAGGCCGGAAAGGGCTATGAGCCGGGCGCGTATGTGGCGCAGGACAGTCCGTATCACACGTTTTTTAAGTTTTATAATGAGCATAACTGGCCGTACAATGAGTTTTATGACGGCTGGTGGGGCCATGATACGCTGCCGAAGCTGAACTACGAGGGTTCGGAGAAGCTGATGGAGGATATTATGCGCATCGGCGCGAAGTGGGTTTCTCCGCCGTTTAATGCGGACGGCTGGCGGCTGGATGTGGCCGCAGACTTAGGACACAGCCCGGAGTTTAACCACAAGTTCTGGAAGGAGTTCCGGCGCGTTGTGAAGGAGGCGAATCCGGAGGCGATTATTCTGGCGGAGCACTACGGCGATGCGATGAGCTGGCTGCAGGGCGACGAGTGGGATACGGTGATGAACTATGATGCGTTTATGGAGCCGGTTTCCTGGTTCCTCACGGGTATGGAGAAGCACAGTGATGAGTTTAACCAGGGGCTTCTCGGAAACAGTGAGAGTTTTATCGGGGCGATGACGTATCATATGCCGGCGTTTTATGCGCCTTCGCTGTATACGGCGATGAATGAGCTGGATAATCATGATCATTCGCGGTTCCTCACGAGAACGAATCATCGTGTGGGGCGTGTGGCGAATGTTGGGCCGTATGCGGCTGCGGAGAATACGAATAAGGCGGTGCTGCGCGAGGCGGTTGTGATTCAGATGACGTGGCCGGGGGCGCCGACGCTGTATTATGGGGATGAGGCCGGCCAGGTTGGGTTTACGGATCCGGATAACCGGAGGACGTATCCCTGGGGACAGGAGGATCAGGAGCTGATCCGATTCTATAAAGAAATGATTGCGGTGCATCGGAGATTTCCGGTGCTGGCGATGGGATCGCTGAAATTTTTGTACCATGATTATAATGTGCTTTCTTATGGACGGTTTAATCAGGAGGAGCAGGTGATTGTGATAATTAATAACCGGAATGAGAGGGTGCATGTGGAGATTCCGGTGTGGCTTACCGGGATTAACCGGAGTTCGGTGGCGAAGCTGACGCAGGTGTTTGCGACGGATGCGGTGGGATTTTCTTCGGAGGAGAAAGAAATCGAGGCACCGGCGGGCATACTGGAGATGGATTTGCTGCCGTTATCGGGAGTGGTACTGCATAGATGCGAGGAGTGACGGACGCCTCGCCGCCGCATCACGCAAGACCGAACGGGCGGCGGCGAGGCTGGTAGTGGGGACGGGAGATTGAAAAATAGAAATGGAAAAAGAGCTCCGATTCGTATGAATCAGAGCTCTTAATCGTGCCGCAAACCGGGATCGAACCGGTACGGGTATCACTACCCACGGGATTTTAAGTCCCGGGCGTCTGCCAGTTCCGCCACTGCGGCATATGGACGGAGATGGATTCGAACCATCGAAGCAATTTGCAGCAGATTTACAGTCTGTCCCCTTTGGCCACTCGGGAATCCGTCCATGTATTTTGTTTTGTGTCAGAATGACTTCCGACATTGAATGATTATACTGGATGTGGAGGGAAAATGCAAGGGTTTTTTTGAAAAAAATAGAAAAAAGTTGAAAGGGGGGAGCAGGTCGGGTATAATATCAAATATATGGGCTTCTATATTGAGTAAAAATGGAGGATATAGGGTAAGTATGATTAAGATTAAGGATTATGTCCGGGTGGGGTCGCTGGAGGAGGCGTATGAGCTGAATCAGAAGAGAAGCGCCTGTATCCTGGGTGGGATGCTCTGGACGAAGATGGGGCAGAGGCAGGTGCAGACGGCGATTGATTTGTCCGGGCTGGGACTGGATCAGATTGAAGAGTCCGAGGAGGAGTTTTCGATTGGATGTATGGTGACGCTGCGGCAGATGGAGGAGCATGAGGGGCTGAATGCTTATACCGACGGTGCGGCACGGGAGAGTGTGCGGAGTATTGTCGGGGTGCAGTTCCGGAATCTGGCTACGGTGGGAGGCAGTATTTTCGGCAGATTTGGATTTTCGGATGTGCTGACGCTGTTTCTGGCGCTGGATACGGAGGTGGAGCTGGTTCATGCGGGACGGATGCCGCTGGCGGAGTTTGCCTGTTCAAAGAGAGACAGGGATGTGCTGGTAAGGCTGATTGTGAAGAAGCATGAGGGTGTTACGGTTTATCAGAGTCATCGAAATTCCAGAACGGATTTCCCGGTGCTGACGTGTGCGGTGCGGGTGGAAGACGGAAAAGGATGTGCGGTGCTTGGGGCAAGACCGGCGAAGGCGGCACGTGTAGAGCTTCCGGCGGAGCTGGCGGAAAAGCTGGCGGCTGGAAAGGCATCTGCGGAGGAGCTGAAGGCGGCGGCTTCGGAGATTTCTGATCAGTTTACATATGGCAGTAATATGCGCGGAAGTGCAGGGTATCGTCATCATCTGGGACGGGTGCTGCTGCGCAGATGTATGGAAGAAATTCAGAAGAAGGAGGAGCAGTGATGAAGATTTCGATGATCTTAAATGGAAAGAAGACGGAAGCGGAAATTGATGCAGACATGCTCCTGATCGATTTTGTGAGAAGCCAGGGATGCTACAGTGTGAAGCGCGGCTGTGAGACGTCGAACTGCGGGCTGTGTACGGTTTTTCTGGAGGGAAAACCGGTGCTGTCGTGTTCGGTGCTTGCGGCGCGGGCGAATGGATGTAAGGTGGATACGCTGGAAGGCCTGCAGGAGGAAGCAGAAGAATTTGGTTCCTTTATTGCCGGGCAGGGCGCCGAGCAGTGCGGGTTCTGCAATCCGGGGATGATTATGAATGCGATTGCGCTGTTCCGGGAAAATCCGGATCCGAGTGAGGAAGAAATTAAAGAATATCTGGCGGGAAATCTCTGCCGCTGTTCCGGATATGAAGGACAGCTTCGGGGAATTTTGAATTTCCTTGCCTGGAAAAAGCAGCAGGGAGGTGCGTCATGAGCAGAGAAAATCATATCTATGAACCGGACTGGTCGGGAAGAACCGATCAGCTCTGCAGTGTGAATAAGCCGGTGATCAAAAAGGATGCCCTCGCGCTGGTAACCGGAAAGCCGGTTTATGTAGATGATCTGGCGCCGAAGGATTGTCTGATTGTCAAGGTACTGCGGAGTCCGCATGCCAATGCAATCGTAAAATCCGTGAAAAAGACGGCAGCAGAGCGTGTTCCGGGCATTGAGGCGATTTATACCTGGGAGGATGTGCCGAAACAGCGTTTTACAATGGCAGGACAGACCTACCCGGAACCAAGCCCGTATGACCGTCTGATTCTCGATCAGCATGTGCGCTACGTGGGAGATCCGGTGGCGATTATTGCCGGAAAAGATGAAAAATGCGTGGACCGTGCGCGGAAGCTCTTGAAAGTAGAGTACGAAGTGCTTCCGGCCATTCTGGATTTTCATCAGTCCAAGGATAATGAACTGCTGGTGCATCCGGAGGAAAGCTGGAAATCGCTCTGTCCGGTCGGTGCGGACAATCAGAGAAATCTCTGTGCAAGTGCGGAAGATCACAACGGAGATGTGGAAGCCGTGCTCGCAGAGTGCGATGAGGTCGTAGAGCATACGTATCATGTACGCGCAGCCCAGCAGGCGATGATGGAGACGTTCCGGACATACTGCTTTATGGATACCTACGGACGGCTGAATGTGCTGAGCTCGACCCAGATCGTTTACCATGCGCGCCGCATTCTGTCCAATGCACTCGGCATTCCGAAATCGAAGATCCGTGTTTCCAAGCCGAGAATCGGCGGCGGATTCGGAGCGAAGCAGACGGTGGTTGCCGAAATTTTCCCGGCGTTTGTAACCTGGAAAACCGGAAAACCGTCGAAAATGATCTTTACGAGGGAAGAGTCCCAGACAGCATCCACACCGCGCCATGAGATGGAAGTAACGATCCGCCTCGGTGCGATGAAGGACGGAAGAATCCGTGCGATCGATCTGTATACACTTTCCAACACGGGTGCATACGGCGAGCATGGACCGACAACGGTCGGCCTTTCCGGCCACAAATCGATTCCGATGTATGGATCTCTTGAGGCTTACCGGTTTGCGTATGATGTTGTGTATTCCAACGTAATGTCAGCCGGTGCTTACCGCGGATACGGTGCGACGCAGGGTATCTTTGCCGTAGAATCTGCTGTCAGTGAGATGGCAGCGCGTCTTGGCATCGATCCGATCCGGATCCGGGAGCAGAACATGGTCCGTGAGGGACAGTTCATGCCGGCTTACTATGGCGAAACGGCAAACAGCTGTGCGCTTGACCAGTGCGTGGAGCGTGCGAAAGAGATGATCGGCTGGGATGAGAAATATCCGTGCCGTGATATGGGAAATGGAAAGGTGCGCAGCGTCGGCATTGCGATGGCGATGCAGGGCTCCTGTATTTCCAATCTCGATGTCGGATCGGCAACGATCAAAGTCAACGACGACGGCGGTTATACGATGCTGATCGCAGCGGCCGATATGGGAACCGGCTGCGATACGATTCTGTCCCAGATGGCGGCAGAGTGTCTGGAGTGTGATGTGGATGACATTACTGTTGTCGGCGCAGATACCGATACGTCCCCGTATGACTCCGGTTCCTATGCATCGAGTACGACGTATATTACCGGAAAAGCGGTGGAAAAAGCCTGCATGACGCTTCGGAAACGAATCTGTGCCCTGGCGGCAGAGCGGATGAACGTGCCGGAAGATGAGACAGAATTTACCGGTACCGGCGTCGTGCATGAAAAGAGCGGAAGCAGCATGACGATGGAAGAAATCGCAACAGCGGCCATGTGCAATAACGGCATCGCGCTGGAAGCGACGGAAAGCAACTGCTCTCCGGTATCGCCGCCGCCTTATATGGCTGGTGCGGTCGAGATCGAGCTGGATAAAGAGACCGGCGAGGTCAGGATTCTCGATTATGCCGCCGTTGTCGACTGCGGAACCGTCATCAACCCGAACCTTGCGCGCGTACAGGTCGAGGGCGGTCTGGTGCAGGGCATCGGCATGACGCTGTTTGAAAATATCCAGTACACGGACAAGGGTCAGATGATCAATAATTCGTTTATGCAGTATAAAGTGCCGACCCGCCTCGATATGGGCAAGCTGCGCGTCGAGTTTCGGAGCAGCTACGAGCCGACCGGTCCGTTCGGTGCAAAATCGATCGGCGAGATCGTCATCAACACACCGGCTCCGGCGCTGGCACATGCAATCTACAATGCGACGGGTCTGTGGTTCCGCGAACTGCCGATCACGAGCGAGCAGATTGCAATGGGAATTGCGGAAAAAGAATGCGAGTAACGATACTTTATCTGGCAGCCGGGAACAGCAGACGGTTCGGGGAAAATAAGTTGCTCTATCCGCTGGATGGAAAGGCGGTGTACCGCCATCTGCTGGACCGGCTGGCCCAAATTGCCGGAAGGCATGAGAACTGGGAACTGCTGGTTGTGACGCAGTATGAAAGGATTCTGGAGGAGCTTGCGCCGCTGGTAAAAGCCGGGCGTCTGCAGACGGTGTTTTCGCCGGACAGCGAAAAAGGAATTTCCTATACAATCCGCGCGGGAATCGAGGCGGCGGAGAAGCAAAATGCCGATGCCTGTGCGTGTTTTGTGGCGGATCAGCCGTACATGAAGGAAGAGACGGCGGAGCGCTTTCTGGAATCCATGGAGATGCAGAAGGCTCCACTTGGCTGCGTTTTCTGCGGCGGCGAGAGCGGCAATCCGGCGTGGTTCTCAAAACCTTATTTTTCAGAACTAAAAGAACTTTCCGGCGACCGCGGTGGAAAAAAGGTGCTGAAACGGCACTGGGAATCGGTAATTCCGTTCCGGGTCGAAGCCGCGTGGGAATTAAAGGATCTGGACCGGAAAGAGGATCTCTGATGCAGAGACACCGGCGGCTGCCATGAATAAAATTTGAGACAGTGCGAAATTTGATGGATTTGGACTTGCATTTCCAGTGAGAAGTAAGTACAATGGGTATAATAAAAATTCGGGAGGCTTCAAAAAAATGCAGTTATTGGAAGACAGAATCCGCAAAGACGGAAAAGTACGCGAGGGAAATGTCCTGAAGGTGGACAGCTTTTTAAATCATCAGATGGACGTCAATCTGTTCCGGGAAATCGGAAAAGAGTTTCAGCGTCGTTTTGCGGGAGAGGAGATCACGAAAATCCTGACCATCGAGGCATCTGGAATCGGAATTGCCTGTGTTGTGGCTGAAATTTTTAATGTTCCGGTTGTGTTTGCAAAGAAAACACAGACCAAAAATATCGCCGGAGATGTTTATACCACAAAAGTAGAATCTTTCACCCATGGAAGAGTTTATGATATCATTGTTTCCAAAGAATTTCTGGGAAAAGGAGACAAAGTTCTCCTGATCGATGATTTCCTGGCAAACGGAAAAGCGCTGGAAGGACTGGCAACCCTGGTACAGGATTCCGGTGCAGAGCTCGTAGGAGCAGGCGTTGTCATCGAAAAAGGGTTCCAGATCGGAGGAAAACTGCTGCGTGACCGCGGCATTCATCTGGAATCTCTTGCCATCGTCGATGGTATGGATGATAAAACCGGGGAAATTACCTTCCGGAAACAGTAAGGAGGCGTCAAAATGGCAAATCTGATTGCAAGAATTGCCGTTCTTCTGGTTCTGGCGGCCGCAGGAATGGTGCTGGCCGACAGAAAAGAAAAAATTGATCTCAGTGTGTCACTGCTGCTGTTTCTGGCGGCAGTCAATGTGACCTCTTTTTTCAGCCTGAAAGATAACAGGATTGTAGTTGTCATGATTCTGACGGTATATTTTCTGTTGTACGCAGGCGCAAAAGAGCTGCTGCGGAGACGGGCAGAGAAAAAAAGAAAATGAATGCAAACCGAACATCCGGCTGCGAGCACCCATGCAAAAGTGCCGGCCGGATGTTTTTGAATTTTTCTGTAAATTCAAAAAGCCCTCCGGGCAGGATCGCACTGCAGAGCGATATTGCAGAAGAACTCCATATGGAAGGGGATGCCGCAAGAATTCACCAGCTCGTTTCTCTTCTTGTGGATAACGCCGTTAAATACACTCCGGATGGTGGAAAAATCCACATTTTCTGGCGAAGAAACGGCAAAAAAGCAGAATTTTCGGTGCAGAATACCTGCGATACCCTGCCGAAAGGTGATCTCAACCGCCTCTTTGGCCGCTTCTACCGTGCGGATGCGTCGCGGGCCAGGGGAAAGCGGCGGCTATGGAATCGGCCTTTCCGTGGCTGCTGCAATTGTAAAGGCACATAAGGGAAAAATCACCGCAGAGCGGACACGAGATGGCATCTGTTTTAAAGCAGTCTTTCCGGCAAAAGGATGAAAGAAACAAAATTCCGGAAAAACGGAAAAATGACGGCAGGGCAGGAAAGGCAGACACACAAAAAAGCAGAAATCAAAAGCTCCATGAGAGAAAAAACAACAGAAAACAAAAGGAGGAATATATGATGTTTGATTGTGGTTTACAAAACATTTTCCAGCTGAAAAGCGGACAGTCCCGTTCTATTAACTGGGAAAACCGGAATGGAGAAAAAGGAAAAGGCGGCATGGCATCCAGCGATCTTGGTCCGTCCAGAAAAGGTTCCCCGTGTATCCCGAAAATAGAAGCAGGAGAGACCGTAACACTTGGTGAGATCCAGGGAGAAGGCATCATTCAGCACATCTGGATTACCGTCACAGACCGTACCAGTGAACGTAACCGTTATGTTCTGCGGGATCTTGTTCTGCGCATGTACTGGGATGACGAAGAAGATCCATCCGTGGAATGCCCGCTTGGCGATTTCTTCTGCTGCGGCTTCGGTGTTTCCTACCAGGTAAACTCAGTCCCGATTGCTGTCAATCCGACCCGTGGTTTCAACAGCTATTTCCCGATGCCGTTCCGTAAAAACGCCCGTATTACCATTGAAAATCAGTGTGATGAGCCGATTCCGGCCTTCTTTTATCAGATCGACTATTGCCTGACAACGGTTCCGGAGGATGCTGCCTATTTCCATGCCCAGTGGCGTCGTCAGCGCATAACGGAAAAGGCAAAAGACTACGTTGTCCTCGACAACATCAAAGGGAAAGGTCAGTACGTTGGAACGTATCTTGCACTTACCAGCCTCGAACGCTACTGGTACGGAGAAGGTGAGATGAAATTCTACATCGATGGAGACAAGGATTATCCAACCATCTGCGGAACCGGAACAGAAGATTACTTCGGTGGTGCCTGGAGCTTTGCAACACAGCAAAATGGCCAAACCGTTGAAAATCAGTACTGCACTCCGTATCTTGGATATCCTTACTACTCTACCCACGATACCTTCCTTCATAATGATTACCACAATGATGATCAGATGCCACAGCGCAGCTTCTACCGCTGGCATCTTCTTGATCCCATCCTTTTTGAGAAGGATCTTAAGGTAACCTTGCAGCAGATTGGTGTCAGTCACGGAGGCCTCTTTGAACGTCAGGATGATGTCGCTACCACAGCTTACTGGTACCAGACGCATCCTCATGTACCATTCGCGCCACTCATGTCCAGAAAAGAGCGCTGGCCAAGATGATTTTTGACGCTTTTCCTATTTTATATGTTTCATGACGTTGCATATCGGCTGCAAGAGTCCGTTCCGAACAAATCCGCTTCCAACGAATTTGTCCGGAAACGGCTCTTTCTTTTTTTATATGGTATTCAAAAAGCGATCCGGATTACAGAGGTCCGTCTTTTCACAAACCTTTCACATTTTCCGTCCATTCTTTAAGGTTCCTTTAAAGTTTCCTCATTATACTTAAAAGTGTAAAAAACATTTCCGGAAGTAAATCAAACGAAAGGATCAATCGATTATGATGCAAAGCCAACAGATTCCCATGACCTTCCAATGGTATGAAACAAAATACATGCTTTCCCCGATCATGGCTCGCAAGCTTCACAAGAGCCTTCCGGGTCATCTGCAGATGGATGAATACGGCCTTGATACCATCTGCAGCCTCTATTACGATACCCCGGATCACCAGCTCATACGCCGTTCGCTGGAAAAACCCGTCTACAAAGAAAAACTGCGACTCCGCAGTTATGGTCCGGCCAAAGAGACCAGCCCCATATACGTAGAACTAAAGAAAAAATATGAAGGAATCGTTTACAAACGCCGCGAGCGCATGATATTATCAGAAGCGGTTCCCTATCTTGCGGGAAAATCAGAACCGGGCTTCGACAGCCAGATTCTCCACGAAATCACTTGGTTTCGCAACTACTACCGGGGGCTTGCTCCCGCTATGTACATCGCCTACGACCGCATCGCCTGCTTCGGCACGGAAGACAGGAACTTTCGTGTTACCTTCGACACCAATATCCGATGGCGTACCGACAATCTGTGTCCTGACGGTCCAACGGAAGGAACCAGGCTTTTAGAACCAGGCTGGTATCTCATGGAGGTGAAAACACCAGGTGCTGTGCCCCTATGGTTCAGCAAAATTCTGGATGATCTTGCAATCTATCCGGCATCATTTTCTAAATACGGCTTTGCCTATCAGATCGAAAATCAGAAAGAATCAGAAGAAAAAGAAAAAGCTTTCATACCATTCACAGATATCCGGCAAACCGTATCAAAAACAGCATTCCGTTAGCTGAATCAGGTAAGTCCTCTGCGGCCATTGCGAAAAGCAAGAATCAGTGGGTGGACTCACAGCTTGCGAAAAGCCTTTTTCAAACATAATCTGCTTCACAAAAAAAGAAAATGTAACTATTCAGAGCCATGCAAAATAGAAGAAAAATCGCGAATCATGCTTGCATGAATGAGCGGTTTTTCTGGAACTTCATATGGCGAGAAGCAACATCGCGATGTAGCGTAAGCGGAATCGAGATGGGGCTCTGAATAGACAAGAAAATAAAAAATTCTGGGAGGAATTTGCTATGCTTAACACAATATTCAGTTCCGTTTTTACAGAAACAACCGCCGCCTTCACCTTTGGTCAGTTCCTTGCCTGCACAGCAGTGTCTCTGATTCTGGGACTGTTGATCGCTGCTGTTTACAGGTACAAAAGCGAATGCACCAAAAGCTTTGCTGTCACGCTTGTTCTGATGCCTGCGATCGTACAGATGGTGATCATGCTCGTCAATAGAAATCTTGGAACCGGAGTCCCTTGATTATACCAGTGTTTTTGACGATATCTTTGCCAGGTATCTGACCCGTTGCGAGCTTGTACAGGTAAAAACCACGAATATGGGAAGTCTTTTCAAGCTGGAGTATCGCATCGTATTCCGTGAGGAAGGAGAAGAGAAAAACATGATTGACCAGCTCCGCTGCAGAAACGGAAACCTTGAAATCCTGTGCAGTCGTGCACAGACCGGAAGGGAGGAATTATAATGAATCGAAACAGAAATAAAAACAGAAAAAAAAGAGACCGGCGCGGTCGTCAGTCTGTTTCTTGTATCATCGCTGGCCTTCGGCGGATGCGGCACAGCAGTGACATCTTCCAGCTCTGTAAATGCCGAATCTGCCCGTACAGAGTCAACCGGCGAAACATCTGCCGACAACGCGGATACCACATCAGAGAGCACAGATTCGGAAAATGCAATGGAAAGTGCTTCCGATATTAATTTTGACCTGGAACTGACCGAATCCACTATCGACACCGAATTCACAGACCGTGAGAAGAGCGGAAGCTATAAAGCATCAGAAGCCGTAAAAATTACACTTAATAAGACGACAGCCACCGTCTCCGGCAGCGGAGCCAAAGCAGACGGCAGCACAATTACCATCACGGAAGAAGGTGTTTACGTCGTAAGCGGAACACTTGAGGATGGCCAGATTATCGTAGACGCATCCGATTCCGACAAGGTTCAGATCGTACTCGATGGAGTCCATATCAACTGTGAGACAAATGCTGCCATCTACGTTCGCGAAGCGGACAAAGTTTTCATCACGCTTGCTGAAAACAGCAGCAACACGCTTGGCGATGGAAACGAGTACACTCAGATTGACGACAACACGGTAGACGGCGTTATCTTCTCCAAATCAGATCTTGTCTGCAACGGGACAGGAAGTCTGACCATCGAGGCAGACTACAAGCACGGGATTGTATCCAAAGATGACCTTGTGATTACCGGCGGAACCTACAAAATCGCCGCTGCGGACAACGGGATCACAGCCAAAGATCAGATTAAAATTCTGGATGGAAGCTTTGATATTGATGCTGCAAACAGTGCGGTCAAAGCGAAGAATACGGATGACACAGAGCTTGGAAATATCTATATTGCCGGTGGAATTTTTACGATCGAGGCGGAACAGGACGGCTTCCATGCAACCGGCAGCATTGTTGTCGATGACGGAACCATCACCGTAAACTCCGGTGATGACGGTTTCCATGCGGATCTCGACACCGTCATTCATGGCGGAACGATCCTTGTTGAAAAAAGCTACGAAGGACTGGAAGGAAAACGCGTTGTGGTCAATGGTGGTGACATTACCATAAACGCCAGCGACGATGGCATCAATGCCGCAAATTCCGGCGACGATGGCGCCAACGCCATAAATCCTGGCGCCAATGCGGCCGGTTCCGGTGACGATGACAGCAATGCCGCAAGCTCAAACAACGATAGCAGTGCTGCCATAAACTCCGGTGATGATAGCAGCATATCCGGTGCGGCAGACGGAAAGGAACCTCCGCAAATGCCGCCTGATACAGAAAACGGCAGCGATATGCAGCCATCGCAGGACTTCGATCCGGAGAACGCTCCGTCTGGCGGAAATGCGCCGCAGAACTTCGATCCGGGGAATGCTCCGTCTGACGGCGATGCTCCACAGAAGATGCAGGGAGGCCCCGGCGGCGAAGGCAACTCTGAGCTTTACATTAAAATTACCGGCGGAACCCTGACCGTATCCGCCGATGGTGATGGTCTTGATTCCAACGGCAGTCTTCTCGTGACCGGCGGAACTACGATCGTGTACGGGCCGACCAGCGATGGTGACAGTGCCCTCGATTACGACGGAAGTGCAATTGTGACCGGCGGAACCTTAGCTGCTATCGGCAGTGCCGGCATGACGGAAAGCTTCGACGAAGCTTCCACCCAGCCCGTTATCACCTATTACAGTACGGAAACCCAGTCCGCTGACACTACCATCACACTGACAGACAGCGATGGAAGTGCCCTCTTCACGGTTACACCTGAAAAAGCCTACGCCAGCATCGTTTTGACCTGCCCCGAAATGAAACTGGACGCAACGTATACTCTGACTGCCGGTACCGACAACGAAGAGATCACCCTCACGGACATCATCACCACCGCCGGAACCCGGTCTGTTAAAACGATGAGCGATCCCAAAGGTGGAAAAATGCCAAATAACAGCGACAACAAAGGAACTCCGCCTTCAAAACCAAGCGACACGGCTGAGTGAACCGTTATAGTTCATTCAGCACCGGAACATTTGCTGTTCCGGTGCGTAAGAAAGTGATTCTACTCATGATTCTACCGTGGCTGTCTTCCTACTTCCAATTTGCCGTATTCTGTGCTAAAATAACCTCACAAGAAAAGAGGTAGAAAAATCATGTATGATAAACTGACCGAAAACGATATTAAAAAAATGCAGGAAGAAATCGACTACCGAAAACTGGTTGTCCGTCCAAAAGAACTCGAGGCTGTAAAAGAAGCCCGTGCTCAGGGCGATCTCAGCGAAAACTTTGAATACAAAGCTGCCAAACAGGACAAAAATCGCAACGAAAGCCGCATCCGCTATCTGGAAAAAATGATCAAAACCGCCCACGTTATTTCAGATACCTCAAAGGACGACGAAGTCGGCATCAACAATACCGTCCAGGTTTACATCGAAGAAGATGATGAGACAGAAACCTACAAACTTGTCACCACCGTTCGTGGTAATTCTCTCAAAGGATACGTCAGTATCGACTCGCCATTAGGAAAAGCCATTCTGGGTCATAAAGTCGGCGACCGCGTCACTGTAAAAGTAAGCGATGCCTATAGTTATGATCTCATCATCAAATCCATCGAAAACACTGCGGATACCGATGATGAACTCCGCAGCTATTAAAGGACAGAAAGAAAGGAAAATACCAGTCATGGAAAAAATTGCAAGCTTTACGATCGACCATATCAAACTTAAACCAGGCATTTACGTTTCAAGAAAAGATCACGTAGGTGACAGCGTTATCACAACCTTTGACCTGCGTATGACATCTCCAAACGATGAGCCTGTTATGAATACCGCTGAGGTTCACACCATCGAGCATCTTGGCGCAACGTTCCTGCGTAATCACGAAGAGTGGAAAGATAAAACCGTATATTTTGGTCCAATGGGCTGCCGTACAGGATTTTACCTGCTGCTGGCCGGTGATTACAGCTCGAAAGATATCGTTTCACTCGTAATAGAAATGTATGAATTTATCCGCGATTTCAAGGGCGAAGTCCCGGGTGCATCCCCGAAAGACTGCGGAAACTATCTGGATATGAATCTGTCCATGGCAAATTACCTTGGCAAAAAATACCTGGATGAGGTTTTGTACGGAATTGATGAATCCCGTCTCGTCTATCCGGAATAAATTCTAAAAATGGTAACTATTCAGCGCCATGCAATTTCGCATGGCTCTGAATAGTTACAAAAAATGAAAGAAAACAGGGGGAAACAGAGTATGAGAACCATGGAAAACGAAAAACTGCGTGTACAGATCAGCGATCACGGCGCAGAACTTAGCAGCATCTACGACAAAGCGGCTGACCGTGAGGCAGTCTGGATCGGCGATCCGGCCTTCTGGAACCGCCACGCACCGGTCCTGTTCCCGTTCGTCGGAAAAGTAAACGGTGGCTTCTACACCCATAAAGGAGTCAAATACCCGATGGGCCAGCACGGTTTCGCCCGCGACAACGAATTCGGGTGCATCGAAAACACCGCAAACAAAACAGTACACCGCCTGGTATCGACCGAAGAAACAAAAAAAGTTTACCCGTTCGATTTTGCCTTCACCGTAACCCAGGAACTCTCCGGCAGAACCCTGACCATCACCTGGAAAGTAGAAAACACCGGTGATGATGACATGTACTTCTCCGTCGGCGGACATCCTGCATTCATGATTCCGGAACAGTATGACATCGTCTTCAACAAAGGCCTGGAAAACCACACCGAGACCGAACTCGAATACGTCCTGATCGACCCGGAAACAGCAGGCGTCGATGTCGCACATCCGAGAAAACTGAAACTTCAGGACGGCAGAATCCCGTACACCAGAACCCTTTTCGACGAAGACGCCTGATCTTCGACAACACCCAGGTCGAGCGCGTCGGCGTAGAAGTGGATGGAAAACCGTATGTCACTCTCACCTGCAAAGGCTTCCCGAGCGTCGGCGTATGGTCCAAGCCAAAAGCAGATGCCCCGTTCGTGTGCCTCGAGCCATGGATCGGCCGTTGCGACAACGTCGGCTTTGACGGCGAATTAAAAGACAAATACGGCGAACAGCACCTGAAAGCCGGGGAAACCTTCCAGGCAGGCTACACCATCACCATCGGAGAATAAGGACCCGAAAAAAAGAAAAACCTCCGAAGTACAGCGAAAAGAACACGATTCCTGTACTTCAGGGGTTGAAATTTTACGGTTTCTTTACTATAATTAGCATCAAACCCAAAAAACGCATGTAGTTCATCATGCACAGAAGAAAAAACAGGAGGGAACGTTCTTGAAAAGAGAAACGGTTATCGTACTTGATTTTGGCGGTCAGTACAATCAGTTAATTGCAAGACGTGTACGTGAGTGCAACGTTTACTGTGAGATTTATTCTTACAAAACAGACATCGAAAAGATCAAAGAAATTCAGCCGAAAGGTATTATCTTCACCGGCGGCCCGAACAGCGCATATCTGCCGGATTCCCCGACTTATACAAAAGAAATTTTTGAACTTGGAATCCCGATCCTCGGCATCTGCTACGGATCACAGCTGATGATGCATCTGCTCGGCGGAAAAGTAGAAGTAGCACCGGTCAGAGAATATGGAAAAATTGAGGTAACCGTAGATACCAGTTCCGCACTGTTTGAGAACGTATCCGAAAAAACCATCTGCTGGATGAGCCACAACGACTACATCTCCAAAGCAGCTCCGGGATTCGAAATCATCGCCCATACGGATGACTGTCCGGTAGCAGCCGTTGCAAACGTAGAGAAAAACCTCTATGCAACCCAGTTCCATCCAGAAGTTCTGCACACAAAAGAAGGAAAGAAAATGCTTTCCAACTTTGTATACAATGTCTGCCGCTGCGCCGGCGACTGGCACATGGACTCCTTCGTAGAAGAATCCATCAAAGCTATCCGCGAAAAAGTAGGCGACGGAAAAGTCCTCTGCGCACTGTCCGGCGGAGTCGATTCCTCCGTAGCAGCTGTTATGCTTTCCAAAGCAGTCGGAAACCAGCTGACCTGCGTATTCGTAGATCACGGCCTGTTGCGTAAAAACGAGGGCGATGAAGTAGAAGCAGTCTTCGGACCGGACGGCCCATACGACCTGAATTTCATCCGCGTCAACGCACAGGAGCGTTTCTATGCAAAATTAAAAGGCGTAGAAGAGCCGGAGAGAAAACGTAAAATCATCGGCGAAGAGTTCATCCGCGTCTTCGAAGAAGAAGCAAAGAAAATTGGTGCTGTAGACTTCCTGGTACAGGGAACCATCTACCCAGACGTTGTAGAGAGCGGCGTCGGCGGAGAATCCACCGTCATCAAATCCCATCATAACGTCGGAGGACTGCCGGACTACGTAGATTTCAAAGAAATCATCGAGCCGCTGCGCAACCTCTTCAAAGACGAAGTAAGAAAAGCCGGCCTTGAGCTCGGCATCCCGGAATACCTCGTATTCCGTCAGCCATTCCCGGGCCCGGGACTTGGCATCCGTATCATCGGCGAAGTAACCGCCGAGAAAGTCAAAATGGTACAGGACGCCGACGCGATCTGGCGCGAAGAAATCGACAAAGCCGGAATCGCCCACGAAATCGGCCAGTACTTCGCAGCCCTGACCAACATGCGCTCCGTCGGAGTCATGGGAGATGAAAGAACCTACGATTACGCCATCGCCCTCCGCGCCGTCACCACCACCGATTTCATGACCGCCGAAAGCGCCGAAATCCCGTGGGATGTCATCGGAAGAACAACCAGTCGAATCGTAAACGAAGTCAAACACATCAACCGCGTCATGTACGACTGCACCGGAAAACCACCGGCAACAATCGAGTTTGAGTAATTAAAAATTTCTGGAAAGCCTTATAAACAGGGCGTTTCCGAGCAGATAAAGTTCTATTTGATAACAAAATGATAACACTGGATATTTTGATATTATTTATTAGGTATCCTGTGGTTATCGAGTAATATGTGTGAAACCGACAAAAAAAGGTCTTACTGAATTGAGTGAAATCAATTTGGTAAGGCCTTTTTCGTCGGCTTTTATTTTGCGTTTTTTGGATAGTTGTAACGCCACTGGTCATATTCTTCCTGAGTAATCTCGCCGGATTTGAGTTTTTCTGCCTGTTCCTGCCATGCATGGAACATATCAAACATAGAAAGGTAGGTGGTTCCCTTGGACTTGTCCAGCCGGAGGCAGAGTTCTCCGTCAATCTCATCAATGTGAAGTCCGTAAAGGTCTTCTAAGGTAAATAAGGTATGCATCAGTCCAACGTAACTGTCAATATCCGGGATAGCCAGAGCATGAGGGGATACTTCAAAAATATCAGCCAATGCGTTCAGGTATTTTTCCTTTGGACTGCGTGCCCCTTTTTCATACTGTGCAATGCGGACATCAGCCTGTGAATCACTGAATCCCAGCTGTTGCCCCAAATATTTCTGCGTGAAACCACGCAGAAGTCTGAAATGGTGGATTCTTTCGCCTATTGCCATATGCTATATCTCCTGTCTTCTTCTTGATAGGTTGAGTATAGCATATCCAAATGGTAGAGACAAGAAAATCCATACAAAAAAGTATGGGTAAATGTATTGAAAGTACTTGACCCATACAGAATAGTATAGTATAATTCAACCCATACAAAATAGTATAGTAAAGAGAAAGGAGAAATTTTCTATGAGTAAAATGTTTATGAATGTGAAAGAGGTCATGGAAGTCCTGGAAGTATCAGAATCCTACGCATACAAGCTGATGAAAAGGCTAAACAGGGAGTTACAGGCGATGGGATGTCAGACCATTGCAGGAAAGGTTGACCGGAAATATTTCTATGAGCAGTTCTATGGAACAAGATCGAATGATGGGAGGAATTAAGAATGGCAATTTATAAGAATGACAATGGCACCTGGTATGTGATGATCCGGTATCAGGACTGGACAGGTGCAAGAAAACAGAAATGCAAACGAGGATTTTCTACAAGAAAAGAAGCTGCGGACTGGGAATTACAATTCAAATTACAGAAGAAAGCAAGCGTGGATATGACAATGGAAAGCTTTTGCACTATGTATGAAGAAGATATCAGACCTTCTTTGAAGCAGAGTACTTGGCTTACGAAAGAAAATATTATTCAGAAAAAGATTCTTCCGTATCTTGGAAAGCGAAAAGTATCAGAAATTACAGCGAAAGATGTGATGGACTGGCATAACCAGATGAGAAAACTGAAAACGAAGACAGGAAAACCGCTTTCGCCAACGTATCTGAAAACGATACATGGACAGTTAAGCACCATTTTCAATCATGCAGTGAAATATTACGACCTTAGCACTAATCCTGCGAGAAAAGCAGGGGCACCGGGAGAAGAAGAAGGCAAGGAAATGTTGTTCTGGACAAAAGAAGAATATAAGCGGTTTGCAGAAGAAATGATGGACAAACCTCTTTCCTACTATGCTTTTCAACTGCTTTACTGGTGCGGGATTCGTTCCGGTGAGCTGCTTGCTTTAACACCGGCAGATTTTAATTTCAAAAAGAAAACGCTTCGGATCAATAAGTCCTATCAGCGATTGAAGGGAAAAGATGTAATCAGTACGCCAAAGACAAAGAACAGTGTACGGACAGTCATAATGCCACAGTTCCTGTGTGATGAAATGCAGGACTGCCTGAAACTATATTACAGTTTAAAGTCTGACGACCGCATTTTTCCTGTGACAAAATATTACCTGAAACATGAGATGGAAAGAGGCTGCAAAGCGAGTGGTGTAAAGAAAATCCGAGTTCATGATCTCAGGCATAGTCATGTATCCCTGCTGATCAATATGGGATATACCGCATTGGCAATCGGAAAAAGGGTTGGACATTCAGCAGAAAAGATTACTTACCGGTATGCACATCTATTCCCGTCGGTACAGCAGGACATGGCAGAGCAGCTGGATGCAGAAAATATGGAAGAAGAATTAAATGAAGTGGAAGGAGGACTTGCAAATGTCGGCTAAATGTCTGGATCAGCAGGGGCGTTGGAGAAATAAAGTTGTAGCATTTCGGATGTCACCGGAAGAAGATGAACTTCTGGAGACGGCAGTACGGCTATCGGGATTAACCAAACAAGAATATATTATCCGAAGACTGCAGGAAAAAGAAGTTGTGGTTACAGGAAATCCCAGGGTGTATAAAGCTTTGAAGAAGGAACTTGAAAAGGTACTGAGTGAGCTGAAACGTCTGAAAAAGGGAGAAGATGTGCCGGAGGATTTATTGGAAGTGATTCGGCTTATCACAATAACAATGGCTGGAATGAAAGCGGAATAAAAAAGCCTTTAAGTGTCGGCAAACACCTAAAGGCAGGGATTTGGTAGAATACTCTTCCAAAAAACTTCTATGAGTATTCTATCAAAAACCACTCTTTCTTTCAACGGGAAAATAAGGAGGATTTGATGGAAAACAAAAGAACAGAAACAAATAAAACAGTACAGAAAAGGCTGGAACCGGAACTGAAACTCATCAATATGGATACGGTGGAAGTGGAGCAGATTGAATGGCTGCTTTATCCATTTATTCCCTATGGAAAAGTAACAATTATACAGGGAGATCCGGGAGAAGGAAAAACGACAATGGTGCTTCAAATTATTGCAAAACTGACCAAAGGAGAGACTATTCTTCCAGCTGATTCAACAAAAGATAAAAGGATAGATATTGATAGTGAAAGCGATATGGTAGATGCAGAAAATATTGAAAACAATGCGTCAACACAGCATTTGGAGGCACCAGTAAATGTAATCTACCAGACTGCAGAAGATGGTCTTGGAGATACGATAAAACCAAGATTACTTGCTGCAGGTGCAGACTGCACAAAGGTCATGGTTATCGATGACAGTGAGCAACCGCTGACGATGGCAGATGTCCGGTTGGAAGAAGCAATTATGCAGACAAAAGCCAGAATGGTTGTGCTTGACCCGATTCAGGGATTCCTTGGAGCAGAGGTAGATATGCACAGAGCTAATGAAATCCGTCCTTTGATGAAACGCATAGCGGTCCTGGCGGAGAAATATCATTGTGCGATTATCCTGATCGGACATATGAACAAGAACAGCAATGGAAAATCATCTTACCGGGGACTGGGTTCCATCGATTTTCAGGCAGCTGCAAGAAGCGTTTTGATTGTCGGACGTATTAAGGATGAACCAGAAGTAAGAGTTGTGTGCCATACAAAGAGTTCCTTGGCACCGGAAGGTAAAGCTATTGCGTTCCGTCTGGATAAAAACAACGGATTTGAATGGATTGGTGAATATGACATTAGTGCAGATGAATTGCTCAATGGAGAGGGAAAAGGACAGAAAACCCGGAAAGCAAAAGAATTTCTGCTTGAGATACTGGCTGATGGAGGTATGGCACAAAAGAAAATTGAGGAAGAAGCAGAAAAACTGGGAATTAAAAAGAAAACACTGAGAAATGCCAAAATGGAACTGGGAATAGATTCCGTAAAACGTGGAAATCAGTGGTATTGGATGTTGTCAGAGTAGAAAAAGGAAGATGGCAAGATGACCATATCTTAATAATAGGGCATCTTGCCACCTTGAAAGGAGATCAGATGAAAAATAGAAATGTGCAGATACCATATGAGTTATTCTTTCAACTGTTGCAATATTTCCTGATGGAGAATTATGAGGGCGAAGAAATCATAAGGAAAGGGTTAGAAAAGAAATTGAATGCAATGGTAGATCGGGAGTTATACAGCAAGTACAAAACAGCCCCAACAGAGGAAGAGAGAGAAAAGTCCAGGCAGGAATACCTGGAAAGGAAGGGAATACTGGAAACTTTCGTTGGTAGAGATTCTTGCTGATCACTTTATAACAGGAGCGTGTCACGCACCTGTAAATATCAGACAAGGAGAAAGCCGGTAAGATACAGACGAGAGGTTATAGATTACCCGATTATTTATCGGTAAATTATAGGCTGCGAAAGGGAGCCCTGAATCAGGGCGTCCTTACAGTAGGACAATAGAAAGGAGCATACAGCAATGAGAGAAGGAAGATTAGGATATAACAGCAGTAACGATAGATATGGTTTATTGTCATCAGATTTATGGATTGATACAGGATTTCATTGTGGGGAATGCCTGGAAGTACTAATTGATGATCAGTGGGTGCAGACCAGAATGGAGATGAATCCGGCAAGGGAATGGTATCTGGTAGGAACACCGTACTGCGGAGATCTGGAATATATACGGGCGAGAATACAGTAATAGATTAGTTAAGTGAGTAACGCAGAAGCAATCCGACTAGCGGGAGAAATAATGGTCTCCGCTCCGGTCGGTGCAGAACAGACGTCCTCCGGACGTCTTGCCCCCGGCAGGGCGCAAGGGTACTTTTGATAGGCGGCACGGCTGTCGAAAGTGCTTTTGCGTTACTTTTGACAAAAGTAACAAAACCGCCGTATCCGGCGAAGATTTCTTATAATCGCCATAGTTGGCGGAAATACAAATTATGTGCCATATCTGGCACGCTTTTTAGAAGGAGAGGTGAGGAGCATAATGATGAGAAGAACGATTAGCGGCATGATTGGAGCTGGATCGCTGGCTCATAACAGACGGGATTTTGTAGCTGAAAATGTAGACCCAGACAGAGTACACCTGAATATCTGTTACCAGAATGAAAATCTGAAAGAAGTATATAAAGAGTTGTTTGATGATTCTGTGGAACGGTACAATGTGGGAAAAAGAAAGGACCGGCAGATTACAAATTACTATGAAAAAATTCGTCAGGGAAAGCAGGAAAAGCTGTTCCATGAAGTGATTTTCCAGATTGGAAATCGAGAAGATATGGCTGTGGGAACGACAGAAGGAGACCTGGCGGTAAAAGTACTGGATGAGTATGTAAAGAATTTTCAGCAACGAAATCCAACACTTCATGTATTTAGCTGTTATCTGCACCAGGATGAAGCTACACCGCATCTGCATATTGATTTTGTTCCTTATGTAACTGGCTGGAAAGGGAAAGGAATGGATACCAGGGTTTCACTGAAGCAGGCATTAAAAAGCCTGGGATTTCAAGGCGGGAACAAACACGATACAGAGTTGAATCAGTGGATCAACCATGAAAAAGAAGTGCTTGCAGAGGTTGCACGACAGCATGGAATTGAATGGGAGCAGAAAGGGACACATGAGGAGCATCTTGATGTTTATAATTTTAAGAAGAAAGAGCGTAAAAAGGAAGTACAGACACTGGAACAGGAAAAAGAATATCTCACTGCTGAGAATGAAGGACTGATTGCACAGATTGCGGAAGTAAGAGCTGATATCCAGCTTTTAAAAGATGATGAGGAGCAGGCAGTTAAAGATAAAGAGGAGGCTGAGAAGCGTGCGGAAAAAGCTGAGAAAGATCTGCACAGCCTGGAAGAACGCAGAGAACGGTTGCAGCCTGTTATGGATAATGTCAGTAAGGAAATAAAGGAATATGGGACAGTGAAAGCAATTCTACCGGAAGCTGGGACATTAGAACGTGCAACAACTTACCGGGATAAAAAGATAAAACCACTGTTTACCCAGATGAAAAATAAAATTGCTGCAATGGCAGCCCAGGTCAAAGAACTTACCAAAGAAGTAGAAAAATGGAAACACAAATATCAGGAAACAAAGCAGGCATATAACCGAGTGCAGAGACAGCTAGATACAGTATGTGAAGAAAAACAGCAGTTATCTGAGGAAAAGCAACAATTGCAGGGTGTTTCCGACAGATATGAGCGGGTAGTGCGTGTTCTTGGAGAAAATATTGTAGAAAATGCAGTACAACAGGATATACAGGAGCAGAAAGCATTAGAAGAAAAACGGCAAATGGAGCAAATGCCCAAAGGAAGTATTCACGAAAGATTGGCTTGGGGTGCCCGTAAAAGTGAAATGGAGAATCAACAGCGTAAGAAAAATAAAACAAAAAATAGAGGAATGGAGAGATAAGACGATGAAAAAGCACATTTATGATGAAAGCAATGGATTAAGCTACACATTGCATGGAGATTATTATCTGCCGGATTTGGCAATGAATGAGGAAGAACCGACATATGGTAAATACGGAATGTTGCGAAAACAGTTTCTGAAAATGCATAGACCGGCACGATATCAGTATTTATTGATGACGGGGGAACTAACAGCACATCTGAACCGAGTCGATCAGGAGACCAGAGAGCAGGTGGAAACCTTGGTAAAGCAGATGGTGGGAAAACAGGGTGTAGACGAAAACTTAAAGAGGCAGGATCAGATGAGGTGGGTTAGATTGATGAATAATATCAAAGTTAGTGCAGAAGAAATTGTACTGAAAGAGATAATATATGTTTAAAACCATTATGCTGTATCAAAAAAGATACAGCCATAAATTTTATACTATTCGTCAGAGGAATCGAAAGAAGAATCTGAAAAGGTGCTGTCCCATATAGCTTCTTCAATAGCTTGAATACATTCGTCGGTATGTTTTTTGATATCTTGACCCCAGAAATGTATAACTGTATAACCCAGAAACAAGAGCTTTTTATCAGTTTCAAAATCACGGGAACGATTACGTTCAATTTTTTTAATCCAGTAATCTGGATTTTTACCTTTTTCAAGACGGAGTTTTAAGATTTCCCAGTCCTTTCCATGAAAAAATTCACTGTCGCAAAAAATAGCAATTTTGTATTTGGTCAGAACAATATCAGGAGAGCCGGGCAAGGCTTTATAATTTTTTCGATATCGGTATCCTTTGTGCCATAGAGCTTTTCTGAGTTGAAGTTCTATGGATGTGTCTTTGCTATGAATGCTACGCATATTTTTAGAGACAGTTTCAGAATCACGAGACATAAACGGGTCACCACCTTTGGGAATATTAATTATTCTAACAAGTTAAAGGAAAAGATACAAGTACCATTGGCTGTTGGACATGAATTATTTGATTGACGGTATAAAGGCTATGATTTATACTTGTAAAGTAAGAGTTGATTAAATGACGAGGTACCCGAAATGACGATTTCTGAACAAATCAAGGTACTGTGTGTGCGGTCAGATATTAGCGTAGCTGAGCTTGCACGGCGAATAGGGACAACACCACAGAATTTTAATGGAAAAATGAAAAGGGAGAGTTTTACCATAGCTGAATTAGAAGATATAGCAGGTGCGGTAAACAGTTCTTTTGAAAGAAAATTCGTATTAAAAAACGGAGAGAAAGTTTAATGCATAAAAATATAAAACAAAATAATTATAGTAGATATGCTACCAATAGAGATGTTATTTCTTTATTTTCTGGAGCAATGGGATTAGACATTGGATTGGGAAAAGCAGGTTTAAATGTAGCAATTGGACAGGATTTTGATGCAGCCTGTGTAAAAACTATGCAGGCCAATGGCCATAGAGTATTGGGCGGAGATATTAGGGAAATACAGCCCCAGCAATTATTAGATATGACAGGCTTATCTGTAGGAGAGCCATTTTTGATTTGCGGAGGACCGCCGTGCCAGCCTTTTTCTACAGCAGGAAAAAGATTGGGTATAAATGATCCGAGAGGCAGTTTGTTTATGGATTTCATTCGTATGATTGATTATATACGGCCTCGCTTTTTCGTGATGGAAAATGTAAAAGGAATTATGTCGTCGCCATTGAAACATGTGCCTTTGTCTGAAAGAGATGAAAGCGATCCTGATCAGAAATTAGGAACAGTGCTTGATGTGATTTTAGCAGAATTTGATAAACTGGGATATAAAACTGTATATGGCGTACTTGATGCTGTAAATTATGGCGTTCCACAATTCAGAGAGAGGTTTGTGTTAATTGGTAGTCGGGATAATGAAGATATTTTCTTACCAATTCCTACACATTTTCAGATGCATCAAAGCAAGGAGTATCAGTGGCAGACAGTTAGAAGTGTGATTGAAGATTTGGAATCTGACCATGGAGAATGTGCAACGTTAAGTGAAGAAAGATTGAAATTCTTGAAAATGGTTCCGGAAGGTGGAAATTGGAGAGATTTACCAGAGAATATTATTCCTATTGCTATGGGAGGTGCATATAAATCCGGAGGTGGAAAAGTTGGATTTTATAGAAGGTTATCATATGATCAGCCTTCACCAACTGTAGTTACTTCTCCAGTACAGAAAGCAACAATGATGTGTCATCCTACACAAGATAGACCATTAAGCGTAAAAGAATATGCAAGAATTCAGCAATTTCCGGATGATTGGGTATTTACTGGAACGACAGCAGCAAAATATCGACAGATAGGGAATGCTGTTCCGGTGGGATTAGCAGAAGCTATTGGAAAGGCTGTGCTTTCTGTGGCTAATAAGACAGCTTTAGTTCAGACAAAACGTTTTAGAGGTACAAATGTACATAATAAGATTAGAAATGCAATAGAATTGGGAGGAAATTTATATGCCGTTAAATAATGCATATGATGAACAGGCTGTAATCCAGGCGATTGCTTCTGCCTTAGAAACATTTTATGGAACACTAATTGAGAAGATAGATGGATTAAACATACAGAAGGTAATGAAACGTAAAAATCCGTATTTATACCGTGCAAAGGCTATGCAGAGTGCAACTGAAATTGTAGATTCGGTTCTTACTGCATTTGTAAGTTCCAGTGAAGAAACTATTTTTGGTAATTGCTTTTTTGAACCGATTGCTATTGCTGCAAGTGGTGGAAATAAAGCCCTGGCAGAAGGTATTGATATTATGATCCAGAACAATGAAACAAATACAATTTCTGCAATAGCTGTTAAAAGTGGGCCGTCCGTATTTAATGCAGACAGTAAGAAACGACAGGAACAGAATTTTACAGCTGCTTCTAAGTTGGCACAGCAAGCAAAGGCAAGGTATGAAGCGTATATCGGTTATTGTTATGGGAAAAAGAAAGAATCTGGTAGAGGAAAGCCCAAAATGTATCAGGAATTGGCTGGAAAACGATTCTGGGCAGAATTAACAGGAGACGAGGACTTTTACATAAAGATTATCGGATACATGGGAACTATGCCGGAGAAATATGTGGCTGATTATAAAGAAAGTTATAACAGAGCAGCTAATAGACTTGTTAGGGAGTTTTCTAATAGTTTCTGCAGAGAAGATGGAAGTATTGACTGGGAAAAGCTGGTAGAATTTAATTCGGGAGATTGAAAACTAAACAAAATCAAAGGGGGATAGATGATGCAATTAAAGATAAAAAATTGTAATAACATTGAAAATGGAGAATTTGATATTACTGAGGGGAGGCTTAATATAAAATATGCGATTAATGGAACAGGAAAATCAACAATATCAAAAGCAATAGAGGCTTTTGTCACAAATGATCAAGAAAAAAAGAATTTATTATTGCCATTCAAATATTATGGTGTGGAGGAAGAAAATTCACCAGAATTTAATAGGGTATGATCAATTTAAAAAGGTTTCAGTTTTTTAATGAGAAGTATATTGCCATTCAAATATTATGGTGTGGAGGAAGAAAATTCACCAGAATTTAATAGGGTATGATCAATTTAAAAAGGTTTCAGTTTTTTAATGAGAAGTATATTGAAGACTATGTATATCAGCAAAATGAATTGATTAAGAATAGCTTTGAAATATTTGTAAAATCTCCGGATTATGATACACATATAAAAGAAATAGAAAAACTGTTGGAAAGTATAAATATTACTTTTCAAAATCATCCGGAATTGGAGGAATTGATAAAAGTTTTCCAACAATTCATCGATGGATTTGGAAAGGCAAAGAGTGGATATTCTGCAGCTGGTGCCATAGGAAAGGGAATTGGAAAAGGTAATAAACTTGATAATATTCCTGTTGGTTTGGAAGTTTATGAGCCATATTTGAAGAATAATGATAATGTCAAGTGGATTAAATGGCAATTAGAAGGAAAACATTATTTAGATATGGCAGAACAGTGTCCGTACTGTTCTGGATCTATAAAAGAAACCAAAGAAACAATCTTAAAAGTAAGTGAAGAGTATGATGCAAAAGCGGTAGAACAGTTAACTAAAATGTTAGAAGTTTTTAAAGAGCTGATGCCGTATTTTACAAATGAAACAGCAGTTAAGATGGAAGAAATAACAAAAAATGTGTCAGGAATCACAAATACACAAAAGAATTACTTATTGGAAATAAAAGCTCAAGCAGACAGTTTTATGCAACAGTTGTATGGATTGAAAAAAATGGGATTTCATTCATTAAAAAATGCTGAAAAAATAGCAGATGAGCTGAAAAAATATAAAATAGATTTATCATATTATTCGCATTTGAATTCAGAACTGTCGAATGAAAAAGTGGAGTTAATAAACAAAACCTTAGATGAGGTTTTGGAAAAAGCTGGCAAATTACAAGGAGAAATTGCACAACAGAAAAAACTTATTAAAAAGACTATTGAAATGTATAGTTCGGAAATAAATGAATTTCTATATTATGCAGGATATAAATATCAAGTTGCAATAGAGGAAGAAAATACAACAGATTATCATTTAGTATTAAAACATATTGAGGGAACTGATAATGTTCAAACAGTAAATGAACATTTAAGTTATGGGGAAAGGAATGCATTTGCATTAGTGCTATTCATGTATAGTGTTTTGAAAGAGAATCCGGATCTGGTTGTTTTAGATGATCCGATTTCTTCATTTGATGGAAATAAAAAATTCGCTATTATTAATATGCTTTTTATGGGAAAGCATAGTTTGAAAAATCGAACAGTATTGCTTTTGACCCATGAATTTAATACTGTTATTGATGCAATCTATAATATGCCGTATAATTTTAATCCAACCCCAACAGCTGCATTTTTAACAACGAAACAAGGTATATTGCAAGAAAAAGAAATTACAAAAGCAGATATAAAATCTTTTGGCGAGATTGCTCATGCAAATATATCATCGGATATGGATTCTCTTAATAAATTGGTATATTTGAGAAGATTATTGGAAATAGAAAATGCAAGTGGTTTAGCATGGCAATTATTATCCAATATTTTTCATAAAAGAGAAAAGCCAGAGTATCATTTCTCGAACGGAACACCGAACCGATTGATGACGCCAGAAGAAATACAGGATGCGACTAATGAAATCAAAACAAACTATATTTCAGATTTTGATTACGATACGGAATACCAAAAAACGCAAGATATAACGGTATTGAAAGAATTATATCAAAATAGTGGAAGTAATTATGAAAAATTGCAAATATATCGTATCATGTTTAATGAAAATAGTTCCAACAGTGTGATTAAAAAATTTGTGAATGAAGCGTTTCATATTGAAAATGATTATTTATTCCAGTTGAATCCATGTGAATACGATACTGTACCCCAATATATCATTGATGAATGTGATAAAGATATTTTGGAAATTTGTCCGCAAGGCTAACGTGAGTGGCTTAGTTGGGTTAACCTGGCTGCAGGTAATAAAAGACAATTACTTTTAAAATATGATAAATTCAAAAATGAACTAAAGTGGAAGGAAATGTAAATGGATAAATTAGTATCAAAGATTGCTGCTTTAGGAATACCAGGTCTAGTATTGGTAACAGCTATTGGCGCAACTGGACTTGCTGGAGGGGCAGCAATTACAACAGCATTGGCAGCTTTAGGGCCAGGAGGAATATTAGGTGGAATAGCTACATTAGGTATAATTGGTCTTATTTCAGAAGGCATAGCTCAATATGGAGTGGATGCTATATTTTCTGCTGTTATAAAAGAATTATATCGAAAAGGCGAAACAAAGGAAGAAATATTGCGGAAGATAAAAAAAATATCCTATTTCCAAAGAATTAAAACGAAAAATTTCCAAAGAATTAAAACGAAAA
>NZ_QUMG01000039.1:0-2330 GCF_003482095.1 Blautia sp. OF09-25XD | reverse complement strand
CGAAGAACAATACCGTCTCATCATGGAATGCCGTCAAAGTGGATTGACAGATCATCAATGGTGTGTGGAACATGATATCAAGCCAGGAACTTTTTACAACTGGGTAAAAAGACTGCGTCAGAAAGGTTGTGTGGATTTGCCGGCGTCAACTGGACGCACCTATCGCGCACCAGAAGGCCAGGAAGTTGTCAGAGTGGAGTTTCATGATACTGACCCGATTCCTTATGAACAGCCATTAAATGTAATTCCGGCAGCTACGGAAAGGAATAACTTTTCTGTAGCAGAGTCAATGAAGCTGTCTGTAGGCAGCTTTCATCTAACAATACCAAATGGAACAGATCCTCAGCTTCTGGCTCAAACGCTTCGAATTGTGAAGGAGCTGGAATGTTAGGGGATATCACAGCCGCCGATGAAATCTATATCGTAACAGGCAGAACGGATATGCGGAAATCCATTGACGGGCTGTGTGCTATTGTAGAGGATCAACTCCATATGGATCCAAGGCGAAGTGCCCTGTATCTTTTCTGTGGAAAACGTTGTGACAGGATCAAAGCTTTGCTCTGGGAATCTGACGGATTTGTGCTGCTGTATAAACGTATGGAAGTTCAGGGCAGGTTTCGCTGGCCCAGAAATCAGCTGGAAGTAAAACAATTGACCTGGCAGCAATTCGACTGGCTCATGTCCGGGCTTGAAATCGAACAACCCAAGGCATTCAAACCTACGGAATGATCGCGTAAAACATCTATGCCAACCAACAGAAACGGAGGGGCTTCTCACCCTGTATCATGTCTGAAATCCCTTGTAAATGCTGGGTTTTCTGCTTCTTTTTCATTGCTTTTTATGGTATAATAAGAGCAGTGAAAAAGGAGCAGAAAACATATGGCTGGCAATTCAAAAGATTCAAAAATCCTTGCGTACAAGGACATGATCAACCAACTGAATAAGACGATTTCCACACAGACAGAACTGATCCAGTCTTTACAAAAAACATTGGAAGCAGACCGGCTGGAAAAAGAAAACCTTCGTCAGCAGATTGAATATCTCACGAAGAAACTTTTTGGTACTTCCAGTGAAAAACGGAAAGATATTGATGGCCAGTTGAATCTTTTTGATGAAGCCGAGCAGGAAGCAGATCCGACATGGGAACAGGAACTTCCTGATGACATCACTGTTCCGGAACATAAGAGAAAAGCAAGACGGACACATGCTGATTTCTTTAAAAATGTTCCTTCCTGCGACGAGATCATTTCTCTTCCGGAGGAGGAGCGAAACTGTCCAACCTGCGGAACGCAGATGGAAGGTATTGGGAAAGAATTCGTCCGCCATGAATTTCGTTTTACCCCGGCCAAGGGAAAAGTAGTAAATATCTATCGTGAAACCTATAAATGCCCGGAGTGTGCCATATCAGAGGAACATCCGGATGATCAGACATTTGTCAAAGCCCCTGTTCAGGAAGCATTGATCCCGGAAAGTTATGCATCGGAATCCGTTGTCGGATGGGCAATGCACCAGAAGTACCAGAATGGTCTGCCGTTAAACAGGCAGGAAGAGGACTGGAAGCAACTGGGTGTCCCATTAAGCCGGGCTACGCTTGCTAACTGGATCATTTACTGTGCCGAGAATTATCTCCGTCATGTTTATGATTATTTTCACCGTCAGTTACGGATGCGTAAATATCTGATGGCAGATGAAACCCGGGTTCAGGTACTGAATGAGCCGGAGCGTAATCCTGAAACGGATTCCTGGATGTGGCTCTTCCGCAGTGGAGAAGATGGACTTCCGCCGATCCTGCTCTACCATTACACAGAGACAAGGGCAAAGTTCCATGCAGCATCTTTCCTACAGGGGTTCAGCGGATATCTGGAGACAGATGGATACCAGGGTTATAATAATCTGCCGGATATCAAACGCTGCTCTTGCTGGGCACATGTGAGACGTTACTTCACAGATGCCATACCGAAAGGGAAAGAGTATGATTACAGCCTTCCGGCAGTGCAGGGAGTACAGTTCTGTTCCAAGCTGTTTGATTGTGAGCGGTACTCAAAAGCAAAAAATCACACTGCGGAGCAGAGAAAACAATTTCGTCTTGAAAAGGAGAAGCCGATACTGGAGGCATTCTGGAATTGGCTGGATCAACAGCGCCCAAACAAAGGAACCCGTTTGGCGAAAGCGGTAAACTATGCCCAAAATCGGAAAGACACCCTGATGACTTATCTGGAAGACGGTCATTGCAGTTTGTCCAATAATCTTAGCGAGAATGCAATCAGGCCATTCACTGTCGGCCGGAAGAACTGGCTGTTCAGTGCCAGTCCGAAAGGAGCTGCCTCCAG
>NZ_QUMG01000038.1:0-2399 GCF_003482095.1 Blautia sp. OF09-25XD | reverse complement strand
ATCTTATACAACTCTCTCTGTAAAATTTTCGTGTTAAAAACATTTGATTCGATCTGATTTCGCTGATATATCTCATTTATAATTGCATAATTGCTTTCTAAATAATCTTTTGTAATTGTTTGTTCTTCACTTAAACAAAGATCCCTCTTAGAAGGCTTTGCAAATGCATTTTTTCCACTTTCTTCAATATTACCCGTAATCATATTTACAGAAAGTTCATTTATATTTCTTTTACGAATAGTAACCTGTTTTCTATCCGCTAAAGCTTTTCGCCCCCTAGGTGTCATAATCAATTTATTCTGTGAAGTGATAATATACTTCTGTTCAATCATATCTACTATGGCTTCTTTTAATAATTTAAACTCCACCCCCATAATTGCAGATATCTCATATACATCAGCCACTTCGATATCAATTAATTTTAATATTGTTTCAAAAAACAAATTTATTTCTGTTACTTCCTTTGTTAAACAGGTAATACCTATTTCACAATACGGAATAAATATACTCTGTCTTTTAATTAAATGAAAATTTTTTAACTCCCGGGGAAGTTTTCTCGATACTGCTGCTACTAATTGTTTCATTTCTTTTCTCCTACTTTTCTATAATGCGACACCCTTCAGATTCTGTAATATATTTGATAATTTCAGGAAATTTATTTCCTCTGATTTTATAATTATCAAGAAATTTCATATCTCCAACAATAATCAACAAGCATCTTGCTCTAGAAAATGCAACATTAATTCTAGCTTCTGATTTCAAAAAGCCAATACCGTATTTGTTTCCACTACTTCTAACAGTAGAATACAGAATAATATCTTTTTGGCTACCTTGAAATGCATCTACAGTATCTACGTCAACCTCAATATGCTTAAAGGAATGTTGTTTTACCATTGTTTGCAAAATGTACTTTTGCGATCCATATCCTGTAATTACTGCAACCTTAGTCCTTTTGACAAGTTTAGAATCTAATTCCAATAGTTTTCGTTCAATAATATTTCGCTCAAGATAATTTTGATATGATTTTTTTCCATTATTATCAAATTCCTTTTCATACCGCTCTTTTATCGAATACTTGGATGTACTAATCCACTCAATTGCAATTCCCTCATATCCTTCTATACACAATTCTCTATCCTGCGCCTCTACTCCATTTTGGATCTCATCATTATAAAACACATGACTAATCAACGTACCAATAGTTGGGTGCATTCTATATTGTATAGTAAGACGATGTTTATTATCCTCTGGAAACATATTATACATTCTTTCAAAAATACCTTGCGCCAACCCCTCCTCATCAAGTTTTTCCTTATTATTTCTAATTATTTCAGTATCTAAAACAGGTGGTAGTTGTTGATGATCACCTACCAATATAATTTTATGTGCCTTATTTAACGAAACTGCTAATTCAGGAAACGTTGCCTTAGCTGCTTCATCTACAATAACATAGTCAAATTCAACATCACGTATAATCCTGTTTGACACAAATCCTGTACATGTACCAGCAATAATTACCGTACTTTTAATAATATAAAGTTCTACTTCATCACACTTTTTTAATTGTTCTGTCCATTCTCTCTGAATCTCCAGTATTTTTCTTGTCCTTTCTGACTTTACCCCTTTTGTTTTTTTTATAAAATTTTCAACAAACAATTTATCTTCTACTGAAAAATCCATGTTTTCCACTTTTGAATTTTCCAATTTCAAAAAATATTTTTCAAACTCCTCTTCTGGAATTCCAATTTCCTCAAGTGCATTTTTAGTATAATCATTACATATTCTTCTAACATTTTGATACCATTTTTCCTTCACATCATTAATAGAATACTCTTCTCTTATTTCCTCATTTAATTTTTCATCTCTTCCAATACGAAGCAAATCAGGTCTTTCGTCACTTTCCCTAATTAAATCTTCTAACATTTTATCTACTGCTGGATGCGATTGAGAAACTAGTAACACCTTCTTAGGTTCAACATCTGGATTCTTTTTGTTTGCTTTCAGTATTTGTAAAATAATTTCGATAATAACATTCGTTTTTCCTGTTCCTGGAGGACCTTGAATAATTGCTATAGAATCTGCATCTAATGCTTTTTTTATCGCAGTCCTTTGTGGAAAATCTAATTTCTCATTAAACATATGTATCGGTTTCGAAATAACATTTACAGACGGGGGCTCCACACCTGAAATTATTCTCTTCAAATTAAAAGAGCACTGATAATCTTCTTTTTCCAGAACATTTAAAGCATCTAACTGTCTTTCAACATTAATTTTATCTTTCCTATAATCTAAACAAATAAAACCGCTTGCTGGCAATCCTATTGTTCCTTGCTTATTTTATTTCTAAAACTACTTGATTTTTCTCATAAATATCATTTTTCATAAGTACCTACTGTCAC
>NZ_QUMG01000037.1:0-3863 GCF_003482095.1 Blautia sp. OF09-25XD | reverse complement strand
TCTTCTTTCTCTTCTTCTGAAAAGAAAATTAATATACATTCTTCAAATTTTCCTCTTGCACTCAATGCTTCGTGACTTTCATTATCACACAAAAACTCATGTAATATCATTTCTTTTGTGTCATTTACCATAAATTTAAAAGAAATATTTTTTTCATTTAATCCTTCAAACAAAAAGCCCGTCCATGGAACGTTTGTAAAATATCTACCGCCATCAAGTGCTATTCCAATTGTAGAAAACAAAGTAGTTTGATGATATCTAATATAAATATTGTGCCAATGTGGTCTACTATCCATTTGACTAAATAGATAATATTCATATCCATCTCTATCATCGCATTCGCAATGTTCAATAATGTATTCTGGCGCATACTTATAATACTTACGAATCATAGAACTATTGTCTTCTACATCCAACCAATCTTCTTTACTTTTCAAATAGAAAAATGCCCGCTCAAGTGATGTATCTAATAAGCGAAATCTCTTTTTCCATAAATATTCTATATGTGAGATTTCTGCTGTTTTTATTTTTTAGGTGTATTACTATCCATAATTCTTGTATATATATTATTCGCATTAACACTTCGATAATTTTCTTCTAAAACATATGGAGTATAATATCCATTTTTTACTATTATAACATCAATCACACCATTTTCCAATTGCAATGGTTCCACCATTACATGCGGTTTTATCCCACCCATAAATTTTTTTATTTCTTAAAAAATCTACCAACATCTGCGTCGTTTTTCTATCCGCAGAATTTGTCAAATCATTAACACAATAATCTTTTTCTTCATCTATGCCAATAATGATGTATGCATCTCGATTTTCTAGATTATTCGCCATACAGATAATATCATGTAATAAATCTGCCTGCTTTCCATCTTCATACCATTGCTTTTTAAAATCCCAGTATGCTCCTTCTTGCTTATAGGATATCAATTTTAGTACTTCATTCTTTTGTTTTTCCGAAAGCATATTTTTCTCCATCTAAATTATGTGGTTAACGGTGGAAGCCCCTTAGTAGCGCTCATTTGATCCATCATATTTTCCTTTTTGAATTTTCATCGATAAGGAAGCAATACTACTTCCTGCTTTCTTTGGATTCTGGTTCTCTATTTCTTGCTCTATATATTGCACTTCTCGACTTAATCCACTACTTGTCTGTATAAAAGCTGTATCTGATAGAAAACCATACATTTCTTGATAGTCTTTTTTCATTTCCGAAAGAATCAATTCAAATTGGGCTAAACGAACTTTATTATGAAAGACAAAATCGGCAAACATCTTCCATGTGTATGTCTTCACTTTTCTAATAACAACAGGATTCAACATCGGTTTAATTTCTACTGATCCAACCATTTCAGACGGAATTGATTTCTTTGCCATCTCTAAATCAGCCACTAACATAGATTGCGCATTATGAAATGACCAATTTCTTATATCAAGCAATTCCTTCAGCGTTTTATTACTATTCTCAGTAAGACTACTTTTTAAAAATCCCTTCTTTTCGAGAAGTTCCCTTACACTAATGTAGGAAAAAGATGAAGACTGATGATCTGCCATAAATCGAAGTAATTCTCTCTGCTGATAAAGAATCTTATCATGAATAGAATCATATATGTTTGCTGGGATAAAACCATCTAATTTGTACTTTTCCAAAAGTACCTCGGCTTCATCCGAATAATTCCGAAACTTTTCCAAATCGATAATTACTGGTACAATAAGACTCTTTAGTACCAAGCAACCATCTTCAAGTGAATTTATTGCAAATTGTTTATATTGCTTTTTATTACCTTTTGACATAATTTTCACCTCAATTTCATTTATTTGTTAATAATTAATGAGTGCAGACTCTCCTAGCATCTACTACGAATCATAAGTAGCCAAGCTTATCTAGTGCCACTTCACCCACTCTATATGTCCTTTTCTTGGCACACGGTCAGATCTCAATAAATCTCGTTTATCTAAAATGCTTATCCTTTCAAAACTTTCAGATTCACTTTCCATTGTAATGCGACAGTCCTTATTAAAATAACAGCTCCCATCTAAATAAATATTCCAACGGAATCATAAATCACTTATCTCTACAATTCTCAGATTTTTTTATTTGGTCTGCATACAAATTCAAAACTCTCCACATCGCAATATCTATCATTGGCATTATGCATACCGCTAATATTACCAAATACAATATATTTTTTTCATCCGGAATTATTTTTCCAGTTACATACCACCCAATCACTAAATATCCTACAACCACAGATTGACACGCTATCAAAAAAATATCATCTTTTGTATTCTTCAAAAACTTTTTTATCTTTCTTTTATATGTTCCCCATGATAAACGCTCAAAAGAATCCATCCAAATATATTTTCCTAGTACAATTGCTAATATCATAAAAAATATTTTATTATCTATAAAATGAGCAAATAACGAAAATTGCACAAAATTACCCTGCAATCATTAAAACATCCTTCAGCGAAGCTCCATGCTGGATCAACCGATAAATGGCCGTAATCCGTTCTTCCTTTAACTGTTCTTGAAGGTAAAAATAACCTTCTTCAAATGTGCAGTATTTACCTTTACACATGCAGCACAGATAATGGGTTAATGACATGATCAACCAGTAACGCTGGATTCCCTGGCTGGATCGGATCTGATATTTGTCCAGCCCCAGCTTCTGTTTACTCTGCCGGAAAAACAATTCGATCGACCAGCGTTTGGCATACGAATCAAGAATCTCCTGCGTAGACAGGGACACGTCAGTGGAAATAAATATCCTCAGCGCCTTTGGATTCCCAAAGCATTCCTCAGGGTAACTCAGAAGAACAACTGCATTTGAAATCTTATTGAGATTTCCTTCGTAACGGTAAACGTAAAATTTCCTTTTGTCAACGGTCACAAGGCTGACATTTGGATCGCTTTTCCGCATATGAAGTGCAAGTTCGCTGGCTTTCTGACGGATGCCCATGTGATAAAGGATACGGTTGGTTTTTAATGCACCAATCGTATAAAATCCTTTTTTCAGGAAGCTTTTCATGAGGTCCACGAACGTATACCAGCTGTCACAGAGAAAGTAGGAAACCACCGGGGCTTCCGGCAGTTCCGTGGCGATATCCTGTACGATTTTAATTTTTGATTTTGTCTTATCGTATAGGATGACCGCATAGTTTAATGTGATTCCATTGCAGGAAAGCATGACGGAAACAACCTGGTGTCCATAATCCTGCCGGCCTTTCAGGTGCGATTGATGAAAATACGCAGCTTCGATGGGATGCAAGGCCTGTGACGAGGGCTTGACATGAGAAGCAATCGTATCATCTACAATGCAGAAAACAGGCTGGCCAGAAGAACGGGCCTCCTGATAAATCAGTTCGACAATGCTGCTTTTCAGAGCTTTTTGCAATGCAGAATCGTTCCATTTTCCATGATTCAGAAAATAAGCTACTGTTGTTCTGTGATGCTGGCTGACAATAGAAAAATCAACGGTCTTACCGCGGTATCCACGGAGAAAGACAGAAATAATAATGGTCATTAAATGTTGGAGATAAATATCCGACAAAAAATGATGGAGTTTTAAAGCTTTTAGGTAATTGTAAATTTTATTGGAATGATGTATAATATTTGCAACAGGCACCCCCTTGTTTGCGTGAGTAGGTTGATGTTCGCACTTCAATTATACATCATTCAGCGGAGGGTGTCTTTATTTTGTGCAAAATTTAGAATTTGCTCATTTATAGTTATTATCATAAAAATTAAATAGTACTCCATATAACATTGGGCAAGTTACCCATAAAAATTCTTTATTTTGATAATATTTGTCGAACTCAAATTCTTTAAAAATTTCTATTTTTATT
>NZ_QUMG01000036.1:0-3873 GCF_003482095.1 Blautia sp. OF09-25XD | reverse complement strand
GCGGCTTTCGCCGCCGACCTCTCACACCACCGGACATGCGGTTCCGCATCCGGCGGTTCAGTTAACTTAACATCTTGTTTGACAAAAATATTCCTCTGCTGAGAGTAACCCGAACTTTTTCAGACGTGCATTTGACATTGCATAGCAAATAGTTTCTGTACGACAAACCCGAGCATATCCATGGAACCCTGCCGCACTTTTTGCATTCTTTTTACTAACACCCAGTTTTACCAGATTTTTATATCTGGTTTTAGGATTTTTCCAATGTTTCCATATGCACATTCTGAACCTGTACCTAATAACCGTATCGAGTCTTCGGGTTGCTGTAAGAATTGAGCCAATTTTAAAGTAATTGATCCAGCCTCTTACCACTTCCGCTATCTTTTGGGCTTTATATGAGTTACTTACACCCCACTTGCGACTCGTTAATTTTCTGACTTTCTTCATTACCTTATCCAATGACTTTTTAGGGACTTTTATCTTATATTTCTTTTCTTGAAACTGATAATAGAAGGTAAATCCCAGATATTGTATTTCTGTGGGTCTCCCTATTTTACTCTTGCCCCTGTTCACTTTCAGCCGCAGAACATTTTCAATATACTTCGTGACCGATTCCATTACCCTTGCCGCAGCTTTTTCGCTTTTGACAAAAATAATACAGTCATCTGCATATCGTGCAAATTTAAGTCCTCGGCTTTCAAGTTCCCAATCCAATTCATTGAGCAGTATGTTAGCGAGAAGTGGTGAAATATTTCCCCCTTGTGGGGTTCCGATTTCTGTTTCTTCTATCTGTTCTCCAACCATAACTCCACTTACTAGAAATTTTCGGATTAGCGAAAGTATTTTTCCATCCTTAATCTCTTTGTTCAAAACAGATATTAACTTGTCGTGTTCTACCGTATCAAAAAACTTTTCCAAGTCAATATCCACGACCCAGTTATATCCTTCATTCATGTATTCAACTGCTTTTAATACTGCCTTCTGTGCACTTTTTCCGGGTCTGAATCCATAGCTGTTCTCATGAAATTTTCTTTCATATATAGGTGTTAATACCTGTGCAGCTGCTTGTTGTACCATGCGATCTGTGACAGTTGGAATACCAAGTTTTCGTTTGCTTCCGTCTGCTTTAGGGATTTCCACTCTCTTTACTGGCATTGGTTTGTATGACTGATTTCTTATACTCTCTCTGAGTTGCCGTCCATTTACTTTCAAATGAGAAAGCAGATCGGCACATTCCATTCCGTCTATTCCTGCCGCACCTTTATTCTTTTTCACCTGTTTGTAGGCACGATTCATGTTTTCATTTGACAGAATGCGTTCTATAAATATTCCTTGTTCCTCCATGCACTGTTTCCTTTCCTTTTCGTGAGTTCCGACCACTTAGTACTTGTGGTACTCCTCTCGGCATGTGTTTCGTCTAAAACTCTCAATTAGGACGTACTCCAGATGATTAACTGTTCTGTCCTTTGCTCCATCCGGTTTCCCGGACTTCTTCGCTGTCGGGTAAGGGACAAACCTTACGGTTATTCCCTCCCCAAAGAACGGAACGTGCGACTTTCACCGCATTCCGCTCACGTATCTATAACGCATAATATCCCATTTGCGCGGCTCGATTGGAATTCATAGCTCTTTTTCGGTTCAGACGGTGCCTTTTTGCTCGGCATTCAAAGTATTCCCTGTCAAGAAATGGATTCTTGTTTAAAGATATTTGCCCTTTTCGCACAATTGGCATATCCATCATCAGAAATAGGATGTTTTTGTCCGACATAAATGTCCACTTTCTGCCTTTATGCTCTTTCCAGTATTTGTTAACTATCCAGTGCTTGTTTTTGTTTGGGTGTCTGCGTTTGGACCATCTCCACAACATTTCCCATATGCGATGATCCAACGTATGAAAGCACTTCTTAGCACATGATGAGTGATGATAATTTGCCCATCCTACTGTCACCTCATTTATTTTCTTTATGAGTATTTCCTGTGTGGCTGTCTGGTTTTCTTTTATTATTTCACTGATTTTTCTCGTAATTTTCTTCATAGATTTATGTGACGGCTTGATAATCAGTTTTCCTTTAAATTTACGAAAGTTCCAACCCAGAAAGTCGAATCCATCATTAATGTGAGTAATGACCGTTTTCTCTTCTGACAGTCTCAGTCCTCTTTCTTCAAGAAATCTTTCTATCATTGGTTTGATTTCTTTCAGTGTTTCTTTGTCAGATGCTGTAACGATAAAGTCGTCAGCAAATCTCACCACATGTACTTTATGCGCATTGTACTTCACACTAAATGTCCTTTTAACTTTGCTTCTCCAGTATACATCCAGTATCATGGGTTCTAATCCATCAAGTACCATGTTTGCATAAGTTGGCGAGATAACTCCTCCCTGTGGAGAGCCTTCTATAGTCGGATATAACTTTCCCTTTTCTACATATCCACAACGCATGAACTCTTTCATAATTCTTTTGTTTCCGGGAATGTTATCCATCATCCACCGATGGCTGATTTTATCAAAGCAGCTTTTTATATCCCCTTCCAGAATCCATTGTGGAGAATCCTTTCTGCTAAGTACACTAAACGCATACTCACGTGCATCTTCAGGACTTCTGTATTTCCGAAATCCAAAGGAGATCCTGTCGGCAGTTGTTTCTGCCACTGGTTCCAGCGCAAGAAGTTGTAATGCCTGCATAGCCCGGTCTCTCATAGTAGGTATTCCCAAAGGACGCTTTTCTTTCTTGCCAAACTTTTCGATATATACCCTTTTCAATGGTTTTGCATGATATGTCTGGCAGTCCAGGCTCCTTACTGCGTTTACTTTTTCTTTATCAGATTTCCAAAATTCTCCATCTATACCTGGAGTTTTCTTTCCTCTGTTGCTAACCACTCGTTTAACAGCCAGAGCCTTCGCGTAAAATGAATTAGTTATTAAATACTGTAATCTCTTAACCAATCTCAGCTTTTGTTCTAATGTTGCCTTTACAATTCGAATCTGTAGCCTGTTAACTTGTTCTTCTGCTTTCTTCCAATCTATCTGGTTCCATTGAAGTTTCATGTCTGTATTGTCCTCACAAATGTGCCATTGAACTTGATACATTCACAGTTTCCAGTTTCTTCATGTAATTGATACGCGTTGGAAGTCTGCTTCCTTTCGGACAGGGCAAATCTTGAACCCTTATTTCATGCATTACACATGAACTTTCGCTTTTTCCAACATCCTCTGCCTTCTGTGCATTGTGCTTTTCTTACGATTAGCCTACCTTTTCCCAGGAGCACATAAGGTTTACCTTGTTTCGTCATTTAAATAATCTTGATATGTTTAGGTTCTGCCTATAGACCGGGAGTTCTCTGTCCGTTTGGCATGATACCATAGTAATTATCATGTCCCTGACTCCGTACTATTTTAGTCAAGGTGTATCAACCACTTTCACCTTTTACACGAGTGACGACCCTTACGACAGTTCACATATGTTAACCTTGCATATCTTTTCCTTGCAATAGGACAGATGTGGTTTCTGTCTTTCTCACGTTGTCCCGCTGCTCCGCACCTTTCATTACTTACTGGGCACTATGCGGTAGAAATACTACAAACGGATGTAGTAGTGAATTTATCACAATTTAAATGACGACTTGCAAGTCGCACACTATGACATCTGCTGACTTCCTATGATTCGTTGTTACTATGGCTGATGAAACCACTCATAGGATCTCCCCGGTTAAAATACGCTATCTTTCCCATCACCTATCCGCCATGTCTACTACCAGTCCTCTGTTAGCTATTGGACTTCAACTTGTTCAGCAGTCTTATCCGAACTGTAAGCCTTATACATGATTTCTGTCCGTCGGACCAATGGTTTGCCTCAGGCTTCCTTCAGATTCCAT
>NZ_QUMG01000035.1:0-6387 GCF_003482095.1 Blautia sp. OF09-25XD | reverse complement strand
TTCAAATTTACTTTTTATCTATTTATTATTGCCTTATTTGCGTCAAAATGTTACACTTATCTTATAAAATCATTGTGTATTTCATTTCTTTTTTGTGCTTTATTTATAATATTCACCAAATTAGGCGAGCGCCAAAAAACGCAAAATTTAATTATTCTTATTTTGCTATTATAGGAGGAAGTATGACGAAACTTTTTAACGGAAATCATTTAGATCTATACAGTATCAACAGCGATTTTACCGGTTCCAGATATTTCACAATAGATCAGGAAGAAGTAGAATTCCATAACGCTACTACTATACGCATCTGGTTCAATGAACAATCGGCGGACTTCCCTTCCCACTGGCATACCGCCATGGAAATTCTGATGCCGGTTGAAAATTACTACGATGTCATCGTTAACGACAGCAGCTATCACCTGCTGCCTGGTGAAATTTTAGTAATTCCTCCCGGCGAACTCCACGAACTGATTGCTCCGAACGAGGGGAAACGATTCGTTTTCCTGTTTGACATCACTTTAATTACCAAACTGAAAAGTTTCTCCGGCATTCAGTCCCTCCTGGCGCAGCCGCTTTATGTCACTCCCGAAACTTATCCTAAAATTTACAACGACATATACCAGTTGCTTACGCAGATGTGCAACGAATATTTCAGCCAAAAAGAATACAGCGAACTGATCATTTACTCTCTGCTTATCAATTTCTTTGTCAAATTTGCCTACAATCGCATCAACGCAGAAGCTTTGTTTCCAAAGGTTCAATTAGATAAACAGAAAGAATATATACAGAAATTCAACGCTCTCATGACCTACATAGACACGCATTATACGGAAAATTTAGATCTTGAGACCGTTGCCAAATCTGTCGGTTTTAGTAAATATCATTTCTCCAGACTGTTTAAGCAATATACTAATTTCACTTTTGGAGACTACTTATGTTACAGACGCATCAAAGCCGCTGAAGAACTTCTGGCCAACGCTGACCTCTCCATTACCGAGGTTGCTATCCAGGCAGGATTTCCCAGTATCTCCACTTTTAACCGGCTCTTCAAGCAGCACAAAAGCTGCACTCCCAGCGAGTATCGTTCCAAAGAACATACTTTTCATAACCCATAAAGCAAAACACCCCCAAACCCTGCCGCTTGTGCAGATGTTTGGGGGTGTTTTATTTTACGACCGCAGTGCATTTAAAAATTCATTCCTGTGTATCTTTTGTTTTCCATTCGACAAGTATTATCTGTATATAAATTCAGAAAATCCCGCACTGCCTCCAATTTCCTTTGTAGCGTATATGAACAATCCAAACCGACAGCCGGTAAAATGATCCATCTTGAAATACAGCTTCTGGCTGATTCCTATCTGTTTCCAACCTTCTCCTGCATCATAATAGAATCTTGCTTCATCTTTCATGTTTTCAAATTCTGCTTCCACCCTGAATTTCACGTGATCTGTATGGATTTCCACTTCTTCCTGCAGAATGCCTGCCTGCGTGTCCTTCTCCATTCCCTGCAGAGATGCGTTATCCGCCGGGCGGTTCTTCATTACTGCAAACAATTTTCCGTTCTTCTTTGTGACAGCCACAAGACCGTAACATCCCTGTAATGCACAAAGTCCTGCATAATCACCGTCTTTCAGCAAAGAAGCATCTACCGTTACCTCCCCAACACAGCCCGGAAAACGCATTCTCTGCGTCAGGGTATTTTTCGCCTGTGTTACATTTTTGCAGAGCTTATCCGTGGTAATTTCCACTGTTCCAGTCTCGAAATCTCTTTTGATCAGAGACAAATCCGGTTCATGGTTGATCTGCCAGCAGCTTTTCAACCCAAAACTGTCATAATCATACTGTTTCGTCATTCTTCCGGATGCCTTTACCTCTCCATCCACAGAGAAACCGCCCTTAAAATCATCACTCTGTACCAAAGGAAGATATTCATATCCCGGTCTGGTACTTACCGTTTCAAAATCAGCCGGTACTTTTCCGTCCACACCAAACACCGGATAATCCTCTTCCCATCGGATCGGAACCAGTACCGGAATACGCCCCACTGCCCCTCTGTCCTGAAACAACACTGCATACCATTTCCCATCCGGAGTGTCTACAATTCCTCCCTGGGCAACTCCCTGATTACAATATCCCATATCATCATTCAGCACATCGCCGCCTGTGAATTCTCCTTCCAGAGAATCCGACACGAAACATGCCTCCACCCGTTTCCACTCTTTTCTCAGAGAGTGAATAAAGAACAGATAGTATTTACCGTTTATTTTATAAAAATGAGTACCTTCATAACCAAGGCCGGGATGTCCTTCGTCCTTGACAACAATTCTGTCGATACCGCCTTCTTTCGGACCGCTCAAATCCGCATCCAATTCCTGCAGACGAATGTATTTGTTTCCCGATGCTATGTAGACTCTGTCATCATCATCAAACAAAATGGAACAGTCATGATAAAAGCCCTTGATATAACTCTTTTTCCACGGTCCTTCGATAGAAGGCGCTGAATAAATGTATGTTTTCCCGGTATCATTTGCCACAAAACACACATAAAAGATTCCTTTATGATAACGCAGGGAAGCCGCCCACATTCCCTGTCCGTATATATTTTCCTCCCCTTCTATTTTCTGTCCCGGAGTGGAATCCAATACATCATAGACATAGGATGCATGCTCCCAGTTTACCAAATCGTAAGACCGCAGAATTTCACATCCAGGCATAAAGTGCATCGTTGTGCTGACCATATAGTAAGTATTATCGACCCTGATGACATCCGGATCCGGATAATCCAAACGGGTGATAGGATTTATTTCCTGATTTCCTGTATTATTCATAGTTATCTCCTCTCTATATACTGCATAATTCTTTCATAGGAATCCCGTACCAGTTATACGTTGTTCTCAGCACCTGCCGCATTCTGAGAAACAACAGAAATATCAATATCATCCACATAAAAATCAGCGCTTCCGTCCGTTTCCAGATAAAGATTTGCTGAATTTAAATCCTCCGGAATCGTGCACTCTGCCGATACTTCCACCCAATCATCCGAAGCATTTTTTTCTATGAGCTGTTCGGATACCGTTGTATCTAATCCCATTCGGATCTTTTTATCCTGTGTTTTAACAAATGCTGTTATTTTCACAGTTCTGCCAATATAAGAAGACAGATCCATCTTCATGGATGCATCCTGTTCGCTTCTGCTTATTTTAAGAGCATATCCTATTACGGCATCTTCTGTATGATTTTCTGTATTTACCATTGTAATGACCGACTGATGTCCTGTTCCACGGCTGTAAACCCCTACGCTCTGCGGCGTTACTGTTTTCGTTTTACCGTCCTCCACATAGGGTTCAAAAGAAACATGCATATCTTTTGCGTTAACAGCGAGCTTAACCGCTGTCAATGAGAACTCCTCACCTTTTCCGGCCATAACCATCGCTTCAAAAGCGGGTTTCTTTGACAAGTCACCATTGAAAAGCAACGGATTTACATCAGTTCTCCAGGATGCGTCATCGGTCAATCCCCATATTGTGACGGATGTAAGATTTACCCCACCTTTTACTTCCTCTATCAACCTTGCAAAAAAATCATAGTAGAACTTTGCCTGGTAGAATTCTGCATTTGCGTCACTTCCTGTACAACCGACATCCAGCTCCGTGATATGTATTTCATCCACAGCTGCATCATACTTTTCCAGCGCAGTCATATACTGTTCAATATTCTGCGTGTCATCCAGATGACCCTGCATTCCAATTCCATCGATTAGACCATCTCCATATATGGTTCCATCTCCATCCGGGTGAATCACCGGACTGGTAACTTTTTCATGATTTTCATTCCATGGTTCTTCCGTCAGAAAATGTACAATTGCATCGCTACGGGAAACCACCCATTCATTATAGTCGTTATAAAACAGTTTTGGCTGAATAGAAGACAGATCATCCGTTTCCGGATTCAATCCATAAAGGGAAGCATACTGATTGGAATACAGAACTTCTGCTTCTCTTGCGTATAAAAAGCAGTAATACAGATAGTCCGGCCCTATAATCTGATACCAGTAACTATTGCGCAAACCATCCGGCTGACTCTCATCGCATGCTTCGTTTACCACATCCCATGCATAAATAATATCAGCATACCCATTCCGATAAGTGTACTCCAATACTCCATATATATAAGTTTTTAACCTTTCCAGCAAAACTTCACGGCTCACCAGACAATCTTCATCCAGAACATCTGTATCGCTAACCGTCAGGTTTCCACCAGAATATGCTTTAAAATCTTTTGCAAAAATAGATGGATTGACCTGTGCATGCCACACAAGTACATGTCCACGGACTTTTACTCCATTTTCTTTGGCCCAATCCAATAATTCCTCCGCCGCAAAATCAACGGTAAACAACGTTTCCGATGAGGCATCAAAATTGTAAGCCGGTTTGAATTCATTGCCAAACGTAATACTGTTATACATTCTGCTGATTAATGCTTCTTTCTCCGGATTACCGATTTCTGCAAGCTGATTGTTCCAATGGTCAATGGCTTCACAGCCGGTTCCCAGCATAAAATATTCTTTATAAAGTTCATCCAGTTCCTCATAAGAACTGGTATCTGCATATTTTCCTGTGTTGGTTTCTGATTCTTCCTGCATGATTTCCACCCTTTCTACCGTCTCCGATTCTTTTTGTGATGTTTCAGACTCTCCTTTCGTCATCTGTTCCGCAAATACGCCAAAGAGCATCGCAACCGCCGCTGGCAAAATGATCAACATCCACTTTTTGTTTTTTCCTGTTTTCATCCCAAACGCATTTCCCCCTTGTCTTTTAGCATCTCCCACATGATTTTATCTAAAGTGTAACTTTTTTCTTCTTTTTTTTCTTCTTATCACTTGCTAACCTGCTCCCATTTGTTGCTGAATGTTCTTAAATGATGAAAGTACTATTTTTTTCTGTCGTTTTGCGATATTCTGTGGGCGTCATCCTCATGATCTTAAAAAATGCCCGGTTGTAGTAACTGATATTGTTGAATCCACAGGAAAGAGCGATTTCTGTTACTTTTTTGTCTGTCAAAAGCAATTGATTGCAGCTTTGCAGGATACGATATCGTATCAAATAACGAAACGGTGTCATTCCTGTTAATTCCTTAAAGGAACGACAGAACTGCCCTTCACTCAAATGGGCATATTCTGCCAATTCTTCCAAAGTGATATTCTGATGATAGTTTTTGTGTATATAAACAAGGGAATCCGATAACTGATCGGCATTTACATAAAATGCTTTCTTTCCTCCGATTTTGGATATGTGGTGATGAAAAAGCTTATCCCATATCAATAAAGAGGTTCCCCTCATATAGAGTTCTCCTGCCTCCTGGTTTTGAATGATCTGGTTTAAATATGTAAGAATCTCTTTCTGCCAGTCAATCCCCTCCGTCAAAACCGTCGCGAAAGCCAGATTATTATGCAGCACCGGCAGTACATAGGTGTTATAACTGTACGTTTCAGACTCTGGGAACAAGAACATCGGCGATAAAACAAAAGCATAAAACGCCGGCGGGATTTCTGACCGACTATTGGCGTAATGAAGCAGCCAGGCGGAATAAAAATCCCATCTCCCGCCTGCAGGACATACGATCGATCTTCCATATGAACGGTGATTTCTCCCTGTACCAGCACTAAAAACTCCATTTCATGATGCCAATGGAGATATAACACCGGTTCATGATCCACGGCCGCCTCGGTATAGTGAACCGAATACGGAGCCGCTTCTGTCTGATGTGACATATTTTCATAAAAAGAGTCATTGGTATAAGAATTCATAAAATCTTCTCCCCGGAATTCATATTACAAAAACCATATCACGAATTTTTTAACACATCAAGATTGTGTTAGTTTTTATCAAGAAAAATCAAGCCATCAAAAGTCATCATTGCTATAATAAATTAACAGAAATCCAATGCTGTTACAAATAAGATGAATTTCAAGAGAGGTGTATGCATGGGAAAAATAGTGTTAGAACAGAATCGATTGATCTTTCAGAGAAGAGACGAACTGGTAGTCATTGAAGCATACGGCAGGAACTGTCTGCGAACCAGAGCGACCAGAAATGCCTGTATCTCGGATGAAAACTGGACCTTACTTCCGCCTGCGACGGAAGACAACTGTATCATAGAGGGAAACGAAGATTTTGCCACAATTACCAATGGAGATGTGAAAGCCACGATCGAAGCGGGATTTCCATGGTATGGCGGCATTATCTGTTTTTACCGAAAAGACAAATTAATTTTAAAAACTATAAATGAGCAAATCCAAAATATTGCACAAAAGAAAGACACCCTCTGTAGAAGGATGTATAATTGAAGTACCAACAAACAACATACTCACTCAAACAAGGGGGTGTC
>NZ_QUMG01000034.1:0-9171 GCF_003482095.1 Blautia sp. OF09-25XD | reverse complement strand
AAGCACGCCGCCAGCGTTCATCCTGAGCCAGGATCAAACTCTCTGATAAAATGTTTGTTCCAAGTTCAAAATCAACATACTAGCTAATTTATCCCTTTTACTGTTTTAAAGGATCTTTCGATCGTTTTGAATTACTTATTCAGAACTTTCGAGGATGTGTTTCACTGTTTAATTATCAAGGATCTCTGCCGTTCCGACTCGGATCAGCTCGTTTATTTTATCACAGAGCTTTTCATTTGTCAAGAACTTTTTTTAATTTATTTTTTTGAAGCTCTTTCGAACTTCCTGAGAACGTTTTGTTCTCTGCCGTTCTCTCGATCAGCAACTCGTTTATTCTATCAAACTCATTTGCTTTTGTCAAGAACTTTTTTCAAGTTTTTTTGAAGTAGTTTTGCAACCCGCGGCAGCCACCCGGCTCCGAACTAGGTTTTTCTGTTTCAAAAGAACTCATTCACTGTAGCTCTCGCTGACAGCTTAGTTATAATAACACCCCCGAAAGCAAAAGTCAACACCTTTTTTCGAATTTTCTTATTTTTAGAAAAATACGGTCAATTCTGCATATTCAGTATTTTATCTGACTATTTCTTTTTTTACTCCATCATCAAAATCTTTTTCGGCTGATATCGTACAATCTGGTATACCATAACCATAGAAGAAGCCAGCACAACCCCCATTCCACAAAGATACAATATTATAATCTGCTGTGTCTTAATTGCAGCCTGCACACCGTTCGAAAGATCTACAGCTATTTTTATCACATTCGCCAAAGGATAAGAAAAAATTACCCCCGCTGTAATTGCCAGCAATACCGGGCAAAAAGATTCCATCAACATCTGCAGCATAATCCGCATCTTTGTTTCTCCAACAGAAAGAAGAATGCCAATCTCAAACATGCGATCCCGCAAATTCATAAGAATCAAAAAACTTAATGTGATAGTTCCAAGGATTACGGAAACTATCACCATGAGATTCGAAATCCCTGCCAGGCTCTTCAGGCTGTCGGCCACCGCTTTATAAGCTGAAACATTTACCGTATAGTCCATATCATATTCTTCTTTGATATATTCCGGCATTTTTTTCGCATCTTCAGCAAACGCTCTTCCTTCTTCCGGGTCCTTCAACTGCAATGTAATTTCTTTTACATTATCATTTTCATTCATCTCATAAACTGGTGTATCCAGGGTATAGATAGCATTTGCTGGGTTATTATATACCACATTTCCACTGTAAGCTGCCTCGTTCGTACTGTAAATACCACTGATTTTAAATGTATACCGCTCCTTTGTGTATGGTGAAAGAACAGCTATGGTATCTCCTATTCCCAGTCCATTCCGTTCCGCAATCCCATCACTGACTACCGCTTCTTCTGCATTCTGCGGTACATGTCCCGAAATCAGTGTAACTACAGAAGAAACAGAACTAAAATACTCGACAGGATCAGATGATCCCTCCACATAAATATTTTCTGTTCCATTTTCTTCCTGTCCGTCCATAATTTCAGCTGTAAAGTTATCCGCCAGAGCAGCTGTCACCGTATTACAGCTGCCAAACCGAATTCTTTCATCAGCGCAGAGTTCCAAATATTTTTGATGTGAAATCGAATTCACACCGCGCGGCTCTTCACTGTATATCTGACGCTCATTCGATACAAGCACGCTTCCTCCGATGCTCGTCCGAATCTCCCATATCCGTTCCCGACTTGCCGCGCGGATACATAAGCCAAACAGGATCAGGATGGATAAAATCAGGAAACTTAAAAACATCAGAATTGTATTTTTTTTATGATAAGAAATACTGCGAAATGCTCTTTTGATCCAGTTCATAAAAACTTTCCCTCCCCCTCATGTTTAATCCTGCAATTTTTTCTTTTCCAGCCGTACCACCACATCTGCCTCCGCGGCAAATGCTTCCGAATGTGTAACTGCTATTACACATTTCTTATCTTCATGAGCCAGCTCTTTGAAAATTTTCACAATGCCAGCCGCCGTATCAACGTCCAGATTTCCCGTCGGCTCATCCGCAAGAATCACCTCTGCATTTGTCGAAATCGCACGCGCAATCGCTACGCGCTGCTGTTCGCCTCCTGAAAGTTTATTGATATTGCGGTTCATCTGATCTTCTGTAATTCCCATTCGTGTCAGAAGTTCCCGCGCCCGTTCTTTTTTGTTTTTAATCGGATTTGACGTAATTTCCATTGCCGCCAGCACATTCTCCAGCGGGGTCAGATAAGGCAGCAGATTATACGCCTGAAACACAATTCCAATCTTGCTGTTTCGATATCTTGTATAGCCAATTTCCCGGATATCTTTTCCTTCAAAGCACACGCAGCCGCTCTTAGGTTCTTCCAGCGCACCCGCCAAAGTCAGCGTCGTTGTTTTCCCCGATCCAGAAGGACCAACAATCGTGTAAAGAGTACCCTTCTCAAATGAATAGCTGGCTTTATCCAAAATATCAATTCTCTTTCCGCCGCTCTCGTAAAAATAGCTTACCTCTTTTAATTCCAGTTCTGCCATATTGTTCCTTTCTACTATAATCTAGTCGCCTCTACATTTTTCCAGTTCTCACTTCCGTAAGAAACCCATCTTTTACCAAATATACTTTATCAAATTTTTCCAGTTTATCATAATGATGTGTAATAAAAATCACAGATTTTTCCGGCATTTCTTCTGTTATAATTTTATAAAGATATTCATTGGCTTCTACATCAAATCCACTGGACGCTTCATCAAAAAGCATAACCGGCGCATCTTTCAATAGTGCCCGTGCAACCACAAGCTTTTGTCTTTCTCCTCCTGAAAGAAATGCTCCATCATCTCCTATTTGTGTTTTTTCTTTTTCTGGAAAACGTTGCAAGTATTTTTTCACGCCACTTTTCCTTAGTACCTCATTCAGTTTTTGTCTGTCTGCTTTCCCCTCCAAATCTATATTCTGCACAATGTCCCCCAAAAACAACGCTGATTTCTGACTCACAACAGAAAAAAGGCTTCGGTATTCTGATAATTTTAGCACTTTTATATTTTCACCATTACATAAAATTTCTCCTTCTTCCGGTTCATAAAATCGTAATAGTAATTCCAAAATTGTTGATTTTCCACTTCCATTTTTTCCAATAATAGCCACTTTTTCTCCCGGCTCAAGTTTAAAAGATACTTTCTTTAACACTTCCCTATCCTTTGTATACTGAAATCTCACATTTTTAAATTCTAATATTGGCGAAATCTCTTTTTCCACTCTTTTACTTCCACTTCGTTCCTCTTCCATATTCAAAAATGTATAAAGTCGTTCAGCGGACGGTTTGACACTTGCAAAATGCATACGCAGATCAATTAAACTATTTACCGGTCTTGTAACATAACTAGAATAAGAAACAAAAGCAAAAACTGAACCTATGGAAATTTTTCCCACGAACACCAAATATCCACCAACTAAATAAATAAGAATTGTTACACCCCACTCTAAAACAGCATCCCCAAAAATATTCCATGTCTCAATCATGGTTCCTTTCATTTCAACCGCTAACGATTTACAAATCTGTTTTAAAAATTCGCATTTTCTTAATTCATATAGATTCCACAATTTAATTTCTTCCACAGTATTAATTGTATCGCCAAGCCATCCTCCAAATTGTTGCTCAACTTGAATATACATTTTCATGTTTTTCTCACGCTTTTTAGCAAGACATTTTACTAACACGTATTTCACTGGAATTACTATCACTACAATGCATAACAGTTCAGGACTCAACAGCATAAGTCCAGCAAGTCCACTAATTACACGAAAAACATACGAAAAGCTCATCACTACATATCTATCTGTCATAGACGCAACCTGAGATACATCGCATTGTAACATTTGCACTATTTCCATACTATTTTTCATTTGAAAATAATGTTTTTTTAAATGCAATAATTTTCGAAATACATTGCAATACAAGTTCTTATAGAATGAATTATGTATTTCTGCAAAAGTTTTTGCCTGCACAACTTCAATCATTAAATATACCAGCACACAAACAAATAAACCGGCTACTCCATTAACAATTTGGGGCATATTTTTTTCGAGTATTCCGATGTCTGTGATCTGTTTTATCAATAATGGTTGCAGAAATACAGTTACTGTAGAAACAATAGTGCTTATACTCAAAATACCTATTTCTTTTTTTATATTTGAGTAACTCTTTTAAAAAATATAAACATTTATTATTCTCTATTATTTTCTTCATTGTTCACAAATATAATATTTTTAATCCTTTAAGCAAACACTGATTCCTATTAGTCCAACCATACACACCCCAAGAAATATGTCCATCCAGACTATTTTCCCACTTTGCTTTTCTCCACTCGAAGGAGCCTTAAAAAATACTTTTTCAAAGCCTGTATCATTTTTATCAAAATATTTTTGTCCTATAACCTCTTCTTTCGTTTCATTCTCCTTCTTCTCAAGCCAATACTGGATCGAAATTTCCTGCATTTCTTCACCACCATATTCGGCTCTTTGATTATCTTTTGCAAGTTCTTCCGCTATTTTTCCGCCAAAAATCTTCATCGCACTATCTTGACTTTCTTCATAGGGTTTTCCAGCTCCCAAAAATAAAAATTGTCCTACTTTCTCCACGCTATCTGGAATCCGTATTTTTGACAAAGAAGAGCAATACATAAAGGCATTATCACCAATGCTCTCTAAACCATCATAAAAATAAATCTGTGTGATTCTAGTTCCCTGAAATGCGCTTTTTCCTACCTTTTTTAGTGTTTTTGGCATTACAATGCTGATAAACCCAGCAGTTGTATCACTGTACTGACCATCTTCCGCAAAGGCAGATTCCCCGATTTCAACAATGCCTTCGGATATCTGCACTGCCCGAAGATCCGTTTTTCTCAAAAAGCAGGAATCTCCGATTCTCGTCACTTCTTTCCCACCTACTTCTTTCGGTGTGACAATCACGCTTTCCGTCCCGATATAGTTTCGTAAAGTTACAGTTTCATCTTCTTCCACGCTATACTGGTAATCTCCCTCTTGGAGCCAGTCTGCCTGTAGCGAAACCTGTGTCGTTCCAGATTCCACTGCAAAAACGTCTTCCCGCCATACCAGCACCAGAACCATCGCTACGATCATTATCATTCTTTTTTTCTTCATGAACACCTACTTTCTGTCCAGCAATATAGATGCCGGGCTTTCTCTAGTTATTTTGCCGACTTGCAGAATTAATATCAAAAGGAAAAGATCTAAAATACCAAGAATCATCCCCGTCATGATTTTCCAGTTCCACTCAATGGACAAATCCGTATCAACAGTTACTCCCGTTGATTCATACGCAGCTATTTCGCTTGTCGGGAGCGCGTTTTTAATATTTCCCGACAGATCTTCATTTTCCTGCTCCACTTTCTCAGCCTGATTCGAAATCATCCGATCTGCGAAATACTCTGCTGTTGGTGTCGCACACAGCGCCGCAAAAACCAGGGCAATCAAAACCGGAACCAAATTCTCCAAAACGAACTGTCCTAAAATCCTTTTCCTGTGTTCCCCCATCGAAAGTAAAATTCCAATCTCACGTTTTCGCCCTTTGACTGACAGGCTGGTCAGAATGCCGAACAGTAAAATTCCGGCAGTCACAAATCCTACGATCATATATCCTATCAGACGATTCAATTTTTCAACAGGTTTCGCAACCATCTCATACCATTCCTTGTTTCGAATCAACTGATAGGACCATTCTCCAGATTCCAAATCCTGCTGTGATATTACCATTGGCTTTACGCTGGAACGTATTCCATTTTCATCGGTCTGTACAACATCATCCACACTTCCTATTTTTATTTTGTTTTTTGTTTCTTCTATGAATGGTTCAACTGATTTTGTATCTTTCAAATAGACCGTAACTGTATTAAATCCCACATTTTGAATTTTTAATGCTTTCATAGAATACTCGCAGAAAATATCCAGTGGAATAAAAATTAAATTATTGTGCCAGTCATTCACAACGGAATCGGACTGATAAACCTCTGGAGTTCTGTAAATGCCTCGAATTTTGAAACTAATTTCTTCCGGGGCACTTACTTTATAGTATTCGATCGTTCCCTGCTCCATTTTATATTTAACAGTATCGCCCACATGGAGATGATTTTTTTCGGCGTATTTTTCTCCTACCACAGCTTCGTATTTGCCCCGTTCTCCGTAGCTCAGTCCGCTTCCTTCCACAATCCTGTAACCCTTTGCCAGAAAATAGGTATCGTATGCGCAGTCCAGTGTTCCAACAGCCGTCATCGTATACATGCCTGAATCTTTCAGATAACCTTTTAGGCGCTGTTGTGTCTCCTCGCTGATATATGTTTCCGTATCCACCGGATCAAGCCAATATGTTCCCGCTTCCATGGTGTACCCCTGAACATAATTGCTGTCAATGAACTTTTCTACGATTGCGGACGGGATCGCATATACAGTACATGATTTTCCAGCTTCTCCCTCGGCCGGCCCGCGCAGAGTAATAGAGTTGGCCAATGTTTCCTGTGCTCTTTTCACTTTATTTCCACTTGCAATTCCAATCATCAGCATAGAAAATATCGCCAGGAAAAGTACTAAAAACAGTATGATATACATCAATGTTTTCGCAGGAGTACTTCTTAATTTTCTGCTTGCTCTTTTCAACATATTCTTTCTTCCCCCTATATATTTCAAAATGCGACAAGTCTTATGTTTAATTTTCAAGTGTCCAAATAATCCTATCGCTCAATTTTTTCTTATTTTGAGAATACACTTTTAATATCAACAACTGATATTTTTTTCAAATGCTCAAAATCCCTTTCCTTGTCAATTAATTTTAAAAAACACATCTTTTTTGTTCAAAACTCGCATCCATATCAATTGCAAATTCTGATATTCCAATATCATTAATTGTAATATCATATCTTTTTTGAACCTCATCTTTAACATGACTAATAAACGCTTCTTCATAGCGCATATATGGTAGCATCAAAACACTATAATCTGGTTCTATTGCACACATAAACAATTGTGTAGTAATGCCAAAATCATTAGAATATTGTGGATTAAACGAGAGACATGCTCCTGGTATCCCAACAATTACAATATCATAATCTTGTTCTAACCGCTTTACAGCCGCATTTATATTTATAATTATCTCTTCATTCCTATTTTTCCCATTTAAATATTTCTTTTCAAAGCAAAATGTATCTTTCCCAATTAATCCATTTAATCCAGAAACAATTGCTGCAACTTTATATCCTTTTTGTTTCAAACATTTTTGCAGTTCTAATTCCATTTTCAATTTTCCACTATTTTGTGTCAAACCCAAAACGCAAATAACCGGAATATTTATCTTTCTTACTCTTAAATCGTCACACTTTTTTTGAATTTTTAATTTTTTAGCAACAACGACATTTTCATAATGCTGATCTATCTCTAAACTGTTCCTGATATTATTAATAGAACTATCGTTATGGATTTCTGCTTTGCTGTTTTCACCACGCTCTTTATATATTCAGGCGATGCATCGTGCCAACTTTCAAGAAGAATTAACACTTCACATTCTTTTATAATATTACCTATTCCCTCCTCTATTATTATCTCACTACCATCACAACGTTGAATTTTTTTCCCGCAAAGTCCCCATGCTTTTATTGAAGCAATATGCATAATTTCACCATATCTACATTCATGTATGTTCTCAAATAGTGTTATACTTTCTTGATCTACCGGAAATATACCTACTCTTTTTAACATTTTCATTCATACTCCTCAAATTTATAACCAAGTTCTTTTAAAGTACAGTAATTTTTCATTGCCTCTTCAAATCCCCCTCTAACCTTCCAGCAATGTTTTTCTATTTCTTTATTTGAAATATTTTTAGTGTCATCTGCACATGCTATACAAATTGTGCAATGTTGATATGCCCAACAATCCTTACACCGGTCTTGCGAATATCGTTCTATATTTAGCAAATTTAACACTTTGTTTTTATCTATTCCTTTTTTTATATCACCTATTTTGGAAACTTCTGATATTTCACTCACTCGCTCACACGGATATATATTTCCTTCTGCTGTTACAAAAATTTTTTTCGCGCCTGGAATACAGGGACCACTATGATGATTTACCTTTGAAATCTCTTCTTGCATTTTTTCCTCATGTTGTTTAATTTCTCTCATTTCATTATCAAATTCTTCTTTTACTGCTCTAGCCACAAATTTTTCATTAATTCGTTTTATTTTGAAAGAAAACATTTAAAATATTCATATTCCTGTTCTTCAACAAATTCTCCGCTAAATTCACATTGTTTATCCGTATAATTATCATTCAAAACAGATATTCTACTCAAATTTTTCGAAATCAGCTATCTTTATCCAAAAACTCATATATTGTTCTTAACTCATTTTGGGGATCTAACACTGTGTTGAAAGACACATTTTTTTTATAATATTTTCTGTCCATACTATATATCATTTTCATGCTATCTCTCAATTTTTCAAATGATCCTCTATTACTTCCTGCAAATATTCTATTTTTATCGTGCACTTCTTTAGGCCCATCCAAACTAAACATAATTTGTATATTATTTTTAATAAAATACTGAACAATTTCTGGTGTAAACAACGTTCCATTAGTGGTCAAATTAAAATGTACCGTTCTTTGGCAATATTCTCTCTTCACATACTCAACTACTTCTTTTATCAATCTGAACATTAATAATGGCTCTCCGCCATAAAATGATATATATATGTCTTCGCTAGACATCGAATGCCCATACAAATAATCTACTGCTTCTTTTGCAGTTTCCCAGCTCATTTCTTTTTGACTATGATTTCTATTTTTGTAATCACCAGAATAAACACAATAACTGCAACGCAAATTACATTTTTGTGTCACTTGCAAAACTAACTGATTCATTCTATTTTCTAAATAAGATTCTAAAAAGTCCGTAGCAAAATGTTTTACCTCTTCTACCCGCGTTCTTTTCAAATATCCTTCATTTATTAGCTTTTCTATTTCTCTTTCCGCTTTTTCATCCCAAATATTGTTTTCCAAAAAATTATATGTTTCGAAAGACACCTGAATAATTTTATCAGTATTCACATCATATACATAATATTCTTTTGCAGTTTTGAAACAATGAATAAATGGTTTATGCATGTTCTTTTCCTCTTGTTTTATATG
>NZ_QUMG01000033.1:0-11400 GCF_003482095.1 Blautia sp. OF09-25XD | reverse complement strand
GTTACTCTCAGCAGAGGAATATTTTTGTCAAACAAGATGTTAAGTTAACTGAACCGCCGGATGCGGAACCGCATGTCCGGTGGTGTGAGAGGTCGGCGGCGAAAGCCGCCTCCTACTCGATCAAGCTCGCTTTCTGTATTAGATTTGTATTACTGTTAGAACAACCTTCCAAGTATAGCATAAGAGACGGGAAGCAGGAAACCCAAAAAGAAATTGTTTGTCTTTCTATACAATCACGTTATGCATGACATTGCACACAGCAGGCAGAAAAATCCGAATGGAAAATTTTTCTGTTACTTTTTTGATTTTTTCAGTGACTTTCCTCTATGATCTATGGTACACTAATCCATGCGCGTTAAAAACGAGAATAGAATATCAAATGGAGGAAATCTCAAAATATGAGCAAAAAGAAAGGCGAAGGCCTGAAATCATTCAACAGGGGATTTAACGTGCCGGATACCTACATTATCATCTTTTTTGTGGTAGTTATCGCGGCCGTCATGACCTTCCTCGTCCCGAAAGGCTATTACGAGACGGAGGATGTCACGTACCTGATGAACGGGGTAGAAAAGACCCGTACCGTCATCAAAGACGGAAGCTTCCAGTATCTGACCGATGCTGCAGGAAAACCGGTCACAGAAGGTGTTGCACTGTTCAGCGGCGACGGCGGAACCGGATTTTTCAATTACATGTATAACGGAATTATCAGCAGCTCCGCTATCGAAATCATCGCATTTCTGATGGTAGTCGGCGGTGCTTTTGGCATCATGATCCGCACCGGAGCCGTTGAGGCGGGCCTGATCGGCCTGATCCGCAAGGCAAGAGGAGCCGAAAAACTGCTGATTCCGGTCCTTTTCGTCCTGTTTTCCCTCGGCGGAGCCGTGTTCGGAATGGGAGAAGAGGCCCTTCCGTTCACGATGATCCTTTGCCCGTTGTTCGTTGCTGTCGGATACGACACCGTCATTGCCGTGCTCGTTACGTACGTGGCAACACAGATCGGCTTCGGATCCTCCTGGATGAACCCGTTTTCCGTCGGAATCGCACAGGGAATCGCCGGCGTTGACGTCTTCTCCGGCGCAGGTTTCCGTATGGTAATGTGGGTCGTATTCACCGCTCTTGGCTGCGGCATGACCATGTTCTATGCAGCAAAAGTCAAAAAGACCCCGGAAATCTCTGTTGCCTACGAAAGCGACCAGTATTTCCGTGATCAGAACGAAAAAACAGGCATCGACGAGGGCCATTCCTTCGGCATCGGCCATATCTTAGTTCTGGTGACACTGGCTGTTACCGTTGTCTGGGTCATCTGGGGCGTTATGGCAAAAGGCTATTACATGGCTGAAATCGCAACCCAGTTCTTCATCATGGGAATCGTGGCTGGTGTGATCGGTGTCATTTTCCATCTGAACGACATGAAAGTGAACGACATTGCCGTTTCCTTTAAAGACGGCGCAAAAGACCTGATCGGCGCGGCACTCGTTGTGGCGATGGCACAGGGCATCATGCAGGTGCTCGGCGGTTCCGATCCGACCACCCCGACCGTTATCAACACCATTATGTACGGCATCTCACAGGCCCTGGCCGATCTTTCCGGTGCAGCCGCAGCCGTGCTGATGTACGTGTTCCAGTCGGTCTTCAACTTCTTCGTCGTGTCTGGCTCCGGCCAGGCGGCGATCACCATGCCGATCATGGCACCGCTCGCGGACCTTCTCGGCGTATCCCGCCAGACATCCGTCCTTGCGTTCCAGCTCGGTGATGCTTTCACAAACCTGATCGTCCCGACCTCCGGCTGTCTGATCGGCTCCCTGGCGATTGCAAAGATCGAGTGGTCGAACTGGATCAAATTCATGTGGAAATTCTTAGGTATACTGATGATTGGAGCAGTCATTACGATTCTGATTGCGGTTGCCATTGGATTTTAAGAGGAGTGAGAGAAAATGATATTATTTCAGAATATAGACGTCTATGCGCCGGAATACCTCGGAAGAAAAGACGTTCTTACGGTGTATGATAAAATTGTCAAGATCGCAGATGCCGGCACGATAACGGCAGACGGCCTGCTCTCTGGCGCGGAGACCGTAGACGGAACCGGACTTGTCCTGACACCTGGCTTTGTCGACTGCCATGTTCACGTGCTCGGCGGAGGTGGCGAGGGCGGCTTTGCCAACCGCACCCCGGAAGCGACGATGGAAGGCCTGAACAAGTTCGGTGTGACAACCGTTGTCGGCTGCCTCGGAACTGACGGCATTGGCCGTGACATGTGCGCGCTCGTGGCAAAAACAAAAGGCCTCCGGGAGCAGGGCATGTCCGCCTGGTGCTACACCGGCAGCTATCAGGTTCCGGTGCGTACACTGACGGATGGAATTACGAAAGATATCATGATGATAGAAGAAATCATCGGAACCGGCGAAATCGCCATCTCGGACCACCGATCCTCACAGCCGACCTTCGAAGAATTCGCCCGACTGGCAGCAGACACGCGCCTCGGCGGTGTTCTTTCCGGGAAAGCGGGAGTGATCAATGTCCACCTTGGCGACGGTGCAAGATGTATGGAGCTGATCGAACGCGTCATCAGCGAAACCGAAATCCCGGCCAGCCAGTTCCTCCCGACCCATGTCAACCGGAACGAGAAGCTGTTCCAGAAGGCAATTGAATACGCCGTAAAGGGCGGTGCGGTCGATTTCACCGGAAATGAAGAGATCGATTACTGGGAAACTGTCTGTGATGAAGTCCGCGTGTGCAAAGGAATCCGCCGCATGCTGGATGCAGGCGTGAACCCGAAACACATCACCATCTCATCCGACGGTCAGGGCAGTCTGCCGATCTTTAATGAGAAGGGAGAATTCCTGCGGATGGGTATGGGCCAGTCGAGCTGTTTGTTGAAAGAAGTAAAAGAATGCGTGGAGAAAGCGGGAATTCCGCTGGAAACCGCAATTTCGACGATTACGGCAAACCCGGCAGAGATCCTGTCACTGAAAGGAAAAGGCAAGGTCCGGGAAGGATATGATGCGGATCTTTGCGTACTGGATCAGGGACTAGAGATTCAGGAAGTGATTGCACGGGGGAAGAATGTGTATCGGAAATAGAAGAGAGATTAGAGAAGAGGTTACGGCTTGCGTGGAGCTGTAGCCTTTTCTTTTTGGAATGGTATTTTAGGTAACAGTACGCTATAATCATATTAAGCATATTTCAAAATAAGAAAGGTCCAAAGAGACGGTAATGGATGAAATCATAAAAAGTACAGATAACAGATATTCAGAATATGAAACGTTATTATTTTTAAGGGATAAGCTGCGAAAAGAAGCGTATGCCTGGAAGAACAGATATCTGGCTGAATTTGGCAATCTGATCACAGCGGTATTTGAACAGAAAATAGCCTGCATCAAAAAGAAAAAGACCATATCTTTCTGCCAGATGGCCGTCAATCGTGGAAAACCGGTGGATCAGGCGGAACTGCAGAACTATCTGTCACAGGAAATGAAAGAGTACAATCGAAAACTTTCTGAAATGATACAGGAAAATGAGATTGCACACAGTGGAGAAACCATCAGCGAAGAAACCGCGGCAAAAATAAAAAAATTGTACCGCAGACTTGCAAAACAGATCCATCCGGATATGAATCCGAAAACAAATGAGATACCGGAACTGAAAGAATTATGGCAGAGAATTGTAGTTTCTTACCGCGCGAATGATCTGGAGGAGCTGGAAGAGGCGGAAGTTTTGGTAAATAAATTTCTGGCAGACCATCATCTGGATGAGAATGAAATCAAAATACAGGATATCGACACAAAGATAGAAAAATTAAAGGAGCAGATTCAGAAGATCAAAGAGACGAATCCTTACCAATATCGATTCCTTCTGCAGGATCAGGAAGCGGTTCAAAACAAGAAGCGGGAGTTACAAAAAGAACTGGAAGAATATAGGGTATATGAGCAGGAGCTGGATCAGCTTCTGGAACAGATGATGAAAAATGGGGTGAGTTTTCTATGGCGGATGAATTAGAGATTAACAAAGGCGGGGTAGTATCCCTGATCGACAATCATGAACTGGGAGAAATTTTAAAACCACTGGTTAGAGAAATTTATTTGTTTAATTCCTATGTGGCGGGAACGACACATCTGGAAGATCAGAGCGTTTTGGGTGAAATAAAAGAGGAAGATGATCTGCTTCTTCAGCGCGAGGACAATAGATTTGATCAGAATGCGATTCTGGTTCTTACGAACGAGAGGCGAAAACTGGGGTATATTCCGAAAAAAGATAATGTAGTATTTGCAAGATTGATGGATGCAGGGAAACTGCTGAAGGCAAAAATAACGACAATTGAGCATAGAGGGGATTTTACGGAAATTGGGATTGGGATCTATTTGGTGGATTTTTGAAAAATGGAGAGTAATTAAAAAATAGACAGGAACAGGAGAATATGTGGTGTCGGAGATAAAACTTTTTGAAATCGGAACTGTTGTGAAAGAGCGCACCTCTTCCACGGTATTATTGGAAAAACAATTGCAGACAACGATAGAGCAGAATATGGAGACATTTTTTGGCGTTCGCTTTCTGAAAAGTGAATATGCGATCACTTCGGGAAGAATGGACAGTATTGGAATTGATGAAAATAACAGCCCGGTGATTTTCGAATACAAGAGAAGCACGAGTGAGAATGTAATTAATCAAGGACTATTTTATCTGGATTGGCTTTTGGATCACAAAGCGGATTTCAAACTGCTTGTGATTGAAAAACTGGGTATGGAAGTAGCAGACCAGATTGATTGGTCGGTGCCTTGTGTGATTTGTATTGCAAATGATTTTACGAAATACGACGTGCATGCAGTGAATCAGATGCAGAGGAATATCAAGTTGGTGAAATATCGGAAATATGGGGAAGATCTGTTGCTGTTTGAACATCTGAACACACCGGTGGCAAAGCCAGTAACGGAAACATCAACCATTTCAACAACAAGTAGTACATACACACAGAAAACACATTTAGAGAAGCTGTCATCAGCAAGCAGCCATTTCAAAACATTATATACGGCGCTTTGTGACTACATCGAATCGCTGGGAGACGATCTTGTTCCAAACCAATTGAAGCTGTATTTGGCCTATAAGAAAGTGCAGAACATTTTCTGCATTGAAATTTATAACAAACAGATCCTGCTCCGAATGAAACTCGACCCGGACACTGTTGAACTGGAAGAAGGATTCACAAGAGATACCCGCGGGATTGGACATTACGGAACGGGGGAGCTAGAAGTGTCAATCAAGACGGCAGAAGATTTTCAGAAGGCAAAGAAGCTGATTGATCGGGCGTATCAGGAGACGTTATAAAGCATGGTAAAAACTGGAAAATGATGAAAAAATTTGAATTGTAAAGTCAAATACGTTACAATTTAAAGTTAGAACAGAGAGGATGAAACGGTGAAAGAAGAAATAATACAAAACATAAATCAAGGGTTGGAAGCAGCCTATATCAATGGAAATCTTGCTTCAAATCTGGAATATAAACCGAGTTTTATATCAAACAATCCAGAAGAGGGTAAAAAAGTTATTTCTTCTATTGAAGAAGAGTTACTTCGCTGTGAACAATTCCAGATTAGTGTGGCATTTATCACAATGGGAGGAATTACGCCCCTCCTGCAGACGTTAAAAGAACTCGAGCGAAAGAGAATCCCGGGGCAAATTCTTACAACGAACTACTTAGATTTTAGTGAGCCAAGAGCGTTGGCAAAACTGAATGAATTGAAAAATATTACGCTAAAAATGTATGATGTGGAAGCTGCCGATAATGGATTTCATACCAAAGGATACATTTTCAAAAAAGAAGAGGTTTATAGAATTATCCTTGGCAGTTCCAATATGACAAGTGCAGCGCTTACCAGCAACATAGAGTGGAATACAAAGATTATATCGACCGTGCAGGGTGAAGTAGCAAGTGAGATTGTAAAAGAATTCAATTCGTTTTGGAATTCGGAGTATGCTTTGGATTTTGAAACCTTTTATGAAATTTACAAAGCACGCTACGAGATCATCAAACATCAACGAGAAGAGGCTAAAAAAGACAGGATTCCGTCTTTTGAAAAATATAAATTAAAGCCGAATTCCATGCAGGAAGAATTTATTGTTAATCTTCGAAAAATCATTGAAAAGGGTGAGAAAAGAGCATTATTGATTTCGGCTACGGGAACTGGAAAAACATATGCATCAGCATTTGCAATGCGTGAATTAGGTTTTAAGAGAGTATTATTTCTTGTCCACCGGGCGCAGTTAGCCAAACAAGCCAAGAAGTCTTTTGAACGAGTGTTTAATAATTCTGTCTCTATGGGCATCGTAGGCGATGGAAAACACGAATATGGCTGTGATTTTGTATTTGCTATGGTAGAGACGCTAAATAGAGATCAACATTTGTTCCAATATGAAAAAGATGCATTTGATTGTATCATTCTCGATGAAGCACACCATAGTCCAGCGAATACCTATCAGAAAGTAATGAACTATTTTGAACCACAGTTATTTTTAGGTATGACAGCTACGCCGGATAAACGGGATGATCATATAGAAGGGCGAAATGTCTATGAACTTTTCCATCATCAAATAGCACATGAAATTCGATTACAGAAAGCAATGGAAGAGCACTTGCTGTGTCCATTTCATTATTTTGGAATCAGTGATATTGCATTGATAGATGATAAAACATCTAAAGGAAAGAACCTTACAGAAAAAGATTTTAATCTTCTTACAAGTGAAGAACGCGTAGACCATATCATTGAGCAGGCGCAATATTATAGCTATAGCGGAGAACGTGTGAAGGGATTGATTTTCTGTAGTAGAAATAAAGAATGTGAAACATTATCGAGAATGTTCAATGAACGCGGTTATAGAACGCTTGCACTTAGTAATGAAACGCCGCAAAAGCTTCGAGAAACGGCATTTGAACGTTTAGCTATGAGGGAAGAGGATGCAACGGATGAATTACAGCCCTTGGATTATATTTTCTCTGTAGATATTTTAAATGAGGGCATTGATATTGTTGAAGTCAATCAAGTCATTATGCTTCGGCCTACACAATCGCCCATTGTATTTATCCAACAATTGGGACGGGGGCTGCGTAAGGCGGAAGGAAAAGAATATGTAGTGATTCTGGATTTTATCGGAAATTACAACAATAATTTTATGATTCCAGTCGCTTTATCCGGAGACAATACCTATAATGCGGATGTGATTCGGAAATATGTTATCAGTGGAAATAGTACCATTCCGGGAGCATCTACCATTCATTTTGATGAAATAGCAAAAGAAAAGATTTTTCATGCGATTGACTGTATCAAACCAAGCACCTTGAAAGAATTGATGAAAGAAGGATACGTTAATCTGAAAAACCGTCTCGGAAGACGTCCAATGCTTTTGGATTTTTATGAAAACGCGGAGATGGATCCTCTTGTAATTATTAAGGAATACAAAACTTATTATTCTTTTGCAGAACAAATGGAGAAAAATGAGCAGCTGTTTCGGTTGTCAGAACAGGAAAAGACAACACTGGAATATTTGTCAAAGACGATATTAAGCGGTGTCAGACCAGATGAATTGGAGATTTTGCGATTGTTTTTAGAAAAAAATCAAATTACATATTCTGAAGTTATTGATAGCTGCAAAGAGCGATATGGTTATGAGATAACAACGCAAAAGATTGATCTTGCATGTGATGTTCTGAAAGGAAAATTTGTCACAAACAGCACGGAAAGAGAGAAGTTTTATCAGATTGATATTCTGGAAGCAGATGGAGAGAATCGTTTAAAGAGAATTTTAAGTTATACAGAACGCCTGGCACATAAGGATTTTTATGATCAGGTCCAGGACATTGTGGCTGTTGGTTTAGCCAGATATCAAGATAAGTACGCAAAACCATATAGAAATGGAGTGCCATTTGTACTTTATGAAAAATACTCAAGAAGAGATGTTAGTTTGCTTATGAATGCAGGCAAAGATTTGTCGTCAACAATGTATGGAATGTCGCAATTAGGAGACGATGTTTTCATTTTTGTCACGTATCATAAAGAAGAAAACACAGATGAAGAAAAAGAATATGTTGATGGAAAGCCTGATTATGCGGATGAATTCGTAGACAACGTAATTTTTAGATGGGATTCCCAAATTGATAAAAAGTTAGATGGTGCATATATGGATAAGGTTTTAAATACACCAAGAAAACATCTTTTTGTTCAAAAGACGGATGCAGAAAACAATTTTTTCTATATGGGAGAATTTGATGTCTTGGAGGCTCATGAAGCGGAAAAGAAAAATAATAGAGGCGTATTAAAACCGATTTGTAAATTAAAATTTAAAATGCAAACAGCAGTAAGAGAAGATTTATTGAGATATTTGCAGAGTGGAAAAACAATGGAGGAAAAGTAAAATGAAAACAATCAGAGTTGTTGCAGCAGTAATAAAAGCAGTAAATAAAACAGGAGAATCCATCATTTTTGCAACCCAGAGAGGTTATGGAGAATTTAAAGGCGGCTGGGAATTTCCGGGAGGAAAAATTGAAAAAGGCGAGACACCACAGGAGGCTTTGAAAAGAGAAATTATGGAGGAATTGGATACAGAAATAGAAGTGGGAGAATATATTGATACAATTGAGTATGACTATCCGGCATTTCACCTTTCTATGGATTGTTTTTGGTGTGAAGTTTTAAATGGAGATCTCGTATTGAAAGAACACGAAGCGGCAAAGTGGTTGACGAAAGAAAAACTGAACGAAGTAGAATGGTTACCTGCAGATATTACATTGATAGAGGAAATTAGAAAAGGAATGTAGGAACAGAAAATTAGGACATATTTCACAAAAAGTGCTGTCGAGTAGAAAAATGAGTGAGGGTGGAAAGAAACTATGACCTTGGAGCAAACAAAAAAATTTACAGAGCAGGACGAAAATACACTGCAATATTATAATCAAAATGCGACTAAATTTATTGAAAATACAAAGAGTGTTGAGTTCCATTCCGTACAGGGTAAGTTTCTTTCCTGCCTTTCGGCCGGCTCTTATATTTTGGATTTTGGCTGTGGATCTGGACGCGATAGCAAATATTTTCTGGAAAAAGGTTATCGTGTCGATGCGGTAGATGGATCGGAAGAAATTTGTAAAATTACCAGAGAATATGTCAAAATTGAAGTGAAAAAAATGTTATTTTCGGAACTTTCGTTCGTAAATAAGTATGAGGGGATATGGGCGTGTTCTTCTATCTTACATCTTTCGAAAGACGAATTACAAGATGTTCTATATAAAATGATGCGTGCCCTAAAGAAAGAAGGATATATTTATACTTCCTTCAAGTATGGAGAATATGAGGGATATCGTGAAGAACGATATTATACCGATTTTACAGAAAATTCTTTTGCGGCATTTATAAAAGACTTTTCAGAAATAAAGATAGTAGAATACTGGATATCGAAAGATGTCCGTCCGGGTAGGAGTGAGGAAAAGTGGTTGAATTTGATACTTCAAAAATCGGATATAGTTTGAAACTGGATGGGAAATATTACAATACATTAGATATTGAAGGGTTTTCACACATGATGAAAGATCCGTCCTATTGTTACAAGTTTTATTGGTTGGAAGCGATTGTCCAGCTTATTGCGGAAGGCGTAAAAGAAACCACTTTTGATGCGGTGATCGATGAAATGATTTGCAATGCATGGTACTCGGTCCGCGAGTTTCACATCCATCTGAGCGGAATGCCAATCGATGGACAAGTAAAAGATGGATTGGAGAGAGCTGTAAGTAAATTATCAGAACTCAGCAATCTGCCTGCAAATGCATCCAAGGTAGAAATTAAAAATGCGATTAAAAAGTATGCACTGGAATTGAAAACATTAAAAGAGCAGCTCACCAATATGGTTCCGTACAGAGCTCTTGCAGGATTTTTTGATAGAGCGGAAGAACCAGCAGATTGGGGAAGCGTACGGCGAATGACGGAATATATTGAGAGAATTAATGAGCACGTTGTGATATTACCGTATACACTGGGAACAGGGAGTAAGCTCAAAAAAGAAATATATTTTCAGCCATCTTGGACAAAGATGATTCAGGATAACACGGTATCGATTCTCGGATGGATTCAATATGAAAAGGTCAAATGGTTGCAAAACAATAATCCAGAAGTTCCAGGTCTTGTATATAAACTGGCGCCGATGGATGAGAAAATGCGGAAATTGAATCATGTGCGGAAACTATGGGAGGGTATTCTGGAACTGACGGAAGTTAGAGACGTGTTTACCGGAGAAGTTGTCGCGCCAAAAGCATATGATGTAGATCACTTTATTCCATGGTCGTTTGTCATGAACGATGAACTTTGGAATTTGATGCCGATGGATTCTTCCTTGAATTCGGCGAAAAGTAATAAGCTTCCGAAATGGGATCCGTTTTTTGAAAGATTTACTGAGAATCAGTATTTGCTGTATGGGTTTATTCATGAAAAGCCGGGAATACATAAATTGTTTGAAGGATGCTATCGAGATAATTTACATTCTATCTGGGCTGGAAGAGAATTGTATTGCAAGGGAAATTCACGGGAGCAGTTTTATAATATTTTACAGAAGAATATGCAACCGGTGTATGACTCGGCGAGACGGCAGGGGTATGAGGTTTGGAATAAAGGAACGTGAATGGAAAATCCTTAAAAGAATGGTGTATGGAACATGACTGACAAGATATTTTGGTGCGATGGGATAAAGAAAATGTAGAAGATCCAGAAAGATGGCCATATGGTAGTGAAAAAAAGTAAGCTGGATTTGTGAGTTTGGCCATCGTTGGGAAGCATCACCTAATAAGATAATATCTAAGAAGACAAGCGGGTGTCCTTACTGCGCGAATCAGAAGGTGTGGAAAGGATTTAATGATCTAAGCACTTTTCGACCGGAAGTCGCTCAAGAACGGAATTTTGAAAAAATAAGAATTTGACACCAGACAAAGTGACCGTTTGCTCAAATAAAAAAGTATGGTGGAACTTTATAGGGTCTGACCACCTTACGCAATGAGGCCAGTAATAGTACGAGGAAGATTATATGGATAAATTTGTAACATTTTCTTTTGGATTTTATTATGTGATTGGAGTATGTGTTTTTTGGAGCAATTTATCTTATTCAGTTGCCACGTGTACAAAAGAAATTGTAAAGCAGAGACATTTAACCGATGAAGAGGGAAAAAAGATATGTGGAAGTTATTGTGCTAGAATATTATTTCAAACAATAATAATGTGTATTTTCCCAGGGCTATTTAAATTGTATCTTATGATTAATAGTTCTTACAACAGTAAATATATTATAACGTCAGGGTTATTTACTGTCATATGGCTTTTTTATTATAACGTCAGGGTTATTTACTGTCATATGGCTTTTTTATAACCGGAGCTA
>NZ_QUMG01000032.1:0-16282 GCF_003482095.1 Blautia sp. OF09-25XD | reverse complement strand
TTTCATAATTTCAAAATTTCATAATTTCAAAATATATTTTTTGTATATTTTTCACAATTAATATGCAAAAAAACGGAAAGGAAACCGTAGTTACTGTTTTCTTTCCGTTTTTTTACTATAATATCTTTTTCTAATTTTACACAACTTCTCGTTTTTCACACATATAAATCGGACATCGCATTCGCTTTGCAACCTGTCAGTGGGAGTTTTTAACTCCAACAGACTAAACATCCCCTTACCCAACGCTTAATTCCCTACGCACCAGATGCGGTGGACTGCTTATCTGCGTTCAGAAAAATTACAATTCTACCATATGTTTTGTAAAAAAGTATTTCGCGGCTCCAACAGCCGACGCTTCTTTCTTATACGAACAATTTTTCAAGTATGAAACATCATGCTCAAAGCCATTATATGCCATCACTTTTTCTCCCAATGGTATCATATAATCTGACAATACGCCTCCCACATCACCTCCTAGTATGATGTCCATATCATATGCCATCCGCAGATTTGATATCAAAACAGCAAGATGATCCAAATACTCATTCCATGTCTGCAAATTTTTTTCATCACCGCTTTCAATTTTTTCCATAAATGCATCCAGTGACTGCCTGTTATCTTGTGTCAGTACACTTGCTGCACAATATGCATCTGCACATCCTGATTTACCACAATAACACTTTCTTCCACCGGGAACGAGTATCATGTGACCAAACTCCCCTGCTTTCTGGTTCTGCCCGCGAAACAGCTTTCCATCTATGCAGAATGCACCTCCTAAGGTGTGGTTCAAAGACAGATATATCGCATTTGGATACTTTTGCTTTTTTTCTGCAAGCATTGCAGCATTAGCATCGTTTTCAAAATATACTGGAATTTCCAAAGCCTGCTCTAAAAAGCGCAGACTATAATTCTCTATACCTAAAGCATGGGATTTTAAAACGATCCGTTCTTTCTGATCAATAATTCCTGGAATCGCCACTCCAATCCCAAGTAGCGTGTCCTTCGCTAATTCGCCTTCAAGAAAAGTTTTGACCTTTTGTGCCACCTCTGTACAATAGAATAATTCTGCCGTAAATTTTAAACGGATGCGATCTTTTTTTATAATCTCATCTCCAAGATTTACTAATACCATTTCTATATGATTCGCTGTAATCAAAATTCCCATTGCATGACAGTATGACTTATTAATCCCTATACTTTTTGCCTTTCGTCCACCGGTCGAAGCATATTCCCCAGTTTCTTCCAACACCATTTTTTCTAATAAGTCATTCACATTTGCTAACACAGTCGGCATACTCAAGTTTAACTCTTTTGCGATTTCCGCCTTGGATGTAACATGCTTGTTTAGCACATAATTAATTATTTTTTTTCTTGTTGTATTTTTTTTATCTTTATTTTCCGTTTTCTTACCCTCTTTTATTAAATATATTATAAAAGAATTATATGCTTTTTTATTCTTCTTGTAAAGTAATGTTTTATAATAAATCTCCGACAGAATTTATCTTATAAACAGCCAAAAGCTCCCGAAGGAGTTTTCCACGCTTTAGATCTACACCAATTCTTTTAGCACAAGTTCTTCTGCCATATTACAAATACCATTTACCAATCTGACCCATTCCATCTGATCACGAGCTTTCAACTCAGCACTGATTGCATCCAACTTCTAAATCTAAGTCGATCTCTATCGTGTCATCTGGCTTTTGTTGGGACAAAAGAACTACCGTCTCACAGAACATATTTTATCGCAAGGCTTTTAAAAATGGAATAGATTTTACCAAACGACAGTTTTCAAAAAACTTATAAGGGCTTTTTCCCTTGAACCCATCATTTATGATATATGGTGGTGCTTTTCGCCCCCAAATCGTGAAAGTGGGGGCACTTTCTGTCCCCACTCAGGAAATGTTGCTAAAATACTGTTTAGATTTATCATACATACAAAATGGAAGTTATCTATTTCTCCTCTTCATTAAGACCTAATTCATTACATATTACTTGCTATCCCTGATATCTTATTCTTTCTACCAGCGTTTCCTTTTTCAGATTACTGCTTAAAACGCAGGAAAGTACAATCTGCAACAGACCGACCAAAAAAATCATAATAAAAATTGGTACGATTGGAACATGATAGATATTCATTCCAAATATTCCATTATGTTTTGCATAGAAAAAAAGTGCATAGCCGAGCGGCAGACCAATGATCAAAGCTACGCATATGGTCCCAACCGTAAAAATCAGTCCCTGTAACTGCAGGCATAAATTTAATTGTTTATTTGTCATACCCACAGCCTGTAATATACCATATTCCTGCTTTTTTGTCGTAATATTCATGATCATGGTATTCGCCATATTCATAAACCCGATGAGTCCTACAACCGCCATAAACAGATAACAGCCAAGCTTCATCATGCTGCTTGCAAATTCGGCAGATTGTAACTGCGCATGATAACTATCCATTTTTATATGCGAAGTATTAGAAATCAAAGTATTCAGACTTTGTTCTACAGATGCCACATCTTTTTTATCACAGTCCACCCACAGATAGCCATAGGCTGTTCCTCTCGGATTCATGGAACGATATACACCTTCCGGAATGACAAGATAAGTGTCCGCGCTTACAAAGGATCCTGCAATCTTTCCCTGATAGGTATAGGTTTCACTTCTATTCTCAAAGTCAAATACAATGGATTCACCCGGAGCATATCCATCTTGTTCCATCCACGTTGACCAGCCAAAGAAAATTTCACCATTCTTTACCGCCTGATCATAGTCCATAGAGCCAATGTCCCCGTCTTGGCGCATAAAATCAAAATCATTTTTACTCACAATATCAGCCGGAAATCTTGTTCCGTTCAGATTTACAGAGACAATCTCTCTCGTCATGACATCTGTTACTCCCGGAATGCTTTTGATTTCTTCAATCAGCGAATCATTCAATGGATCATCCGTCAGAATCGTATCCAGGTTATTCTCCGGATATCTTTCATCATACTCAGCAGAATAGTCAAGCTGCAGTTCAAATTGTCCATGATTAACGGAAAGACGTGCTTCATGCTCCGTGTCAATATTTCCCACATAATTAGAGATAATCACAAACAATACGCAAGAAAAACCCATTGTGAGGATAGTACCAATAGTTCTTTTGGGATTACCCGTTACATTTGCCATTGCCATAGAAAACACGGTGACATTTTTTCTGCCATTTCGTTTTCCTTTTTTGTGTGTTTCTGCATTTTCTAAATACCGTGTTGCTTCGATAGGTGAAATCCGTGAAACAATTTTCATTGGTTTACGCAGTGCCAAAGCAACGGTAAGAAATGATACGAAAATACAGAGAAGCATAACAGGCAGGGAAAACAGAGGCACCTGCTGATTTTGAACTCCCATAGAGCCAGTTCCGGTTGATACAAGGTTTCCCTGTTCTACCAGCCAGTTAAAACCGCATTTTGCAATCAGAAAACCAAGAAGCAATCCAACTGGTATGGAAAAAATGGTCAAAAAAATGCCCTCTCTGAAGATCAGTTGTTTCATCTGCTTTTTTGTCGCTCCCAGAGCCTTGATTTTTCCATACTCCTGTATCTTGTTGACAATACCGACCTGAAAAATATTATAAATGACCACAACAGAGAAAAGTACAATTGCAAGAATCAGAATTCCACATACCGCAATCGTTTCATAACTCGGCTGCAAGACCCATTGCAAATAGAGATCATTGACTATAACGTTTTTTTCTTCGATTCCACAAGATGCTGCAATCTGCTTTATAACCGGTTCAATATTATTCATAGATACATTTGCAGAATCGTTTAACGTAAAATAGATATTATACTGTCTGTCATTCTCTGCGACGTGCTCATCATAAAACTCCTGTGACCCGAAAGCAACATAAGATGCCTCGATGGTATACTCATCCCGATCATATAGGATTCCGCTGACAACAAACTCTTCCGGCTTATATTCTGACCGCATCCCTACACGGTAATCCAGTGTAACCGTATCTCCGACCTTTACATCATCATATCCCATTGCACGAAAAAAAGCTCTTCCGGCGGCAATTTCCTGCATTTTTTCCGGATACTTTCCTTCCTTTAACTCATATTCCTTATTATAGGGAAGCATTTTTCTTGCAGTCTCATCCATGCAGACAAACCCGCCATTTTCATTTCCTTTCAGGATGCCCTCCGTACACATGATGCCGATATCAGATATCTCAGCTCTGCGTTCCACTTCTTTTAATTGCGTACCATCTGCTGCGACAAACAGACCATAATTGCTTCCATATGAGCCTGCCGCCTGACTTTTCTGCAAACGTATCATTCCATTTCCCACAGTACTGATAATCACAAGCAGCATCGTAGTCAGACATATGGACATCATAATCAGTATACTTCTTGTCTTGTTCTTTTTGTCATTGCTATATGCAATCCTGCTTATTGTCTTCATCTGAAATCCACCACCTGTCCGTCCTCAATCACCAGAATACGGTCAGCGACCTGTGCAATTTCGTCATCATGGGTAATCATTACAATTGTCTGCCCATATTTTTTTGCTGTCATCTTAAGCAGGGCGATCACCTCATCACTGGTCTTGGAATCAAGATTTCCTGTCGGCTCATCTGCAAATATAATTTCCGGACGATTCACCAGTGCTCTTGCAATTGCTACTCTCTGCTGCTGTCCTCCGGATAACTGATTTGGCAGATTGTAAATCCTCTTTTCAATCCCCAGAGTTGCAATAATATCATTTACATACGCTTCATCCACTTTTCTTCCATCCAGCCCCAGTGGCAGTACAATATTTTCCCAGACATTAACAGATGAAACCAGATTAAATGCCTGAAAAACAAATCCGATTTTTCTTCTGCGGAAAACAGCAAGGGCATCTTCCTTCATCCTGTATAAATCTTTCCCTGCTAAAGTAACACTGCCTTTTGTCGGGGTGTCTAGCCCTCCAAGCATATGAAGTAATGTACTTTTACCGGAACCTGACTTTCCAACAATTGCGACAAATTCTCCCTGCTCAATCTGAATGTCCACCTGATTGACCGCTTTGACCTGATTCTCACCTGCGCCATAAAACTTACAAAGCTGCTTGGTTTCTAATATCACACTCAATGTGCTACCTCCTTTTCAATTCTGTAAAACGTACCTTTTCAACACGCTTTCTTTGCCTGTTTATGTATTTGGTCATTTTTCAACCTACATCCAAATTGTATCAGGATAATCTTTCATTTCACTTTCAAAAACGAGCAGAAGTCTTACAGAATTGTAAGATTTCTGCTCATTTAAAATTTAACTAACATAGGGTAATTGAATCACAAACGTGCTTCCTTTTTTCTTTTTGCCGGAGGTTACCGTAATCATACCTGCGTGCTTTTCGATAATTTCTCTCGATAGAAAAAGTCCGATTCCTGTACCACTCTTTTCCATGACCTCCCTGGAACTTCCTCTGTAAAATCGTTGAAAAATTTTGTGATACTCATTCTGCGGAATACCAATTCCCTGATCCTCAATTTCCATTCTTACAAGATCGTTTCTTTTTTGTAACCGGATAAATATTTTTGAACCACCCGGACTGTACTTGACCGCATTATCCAGAACGTTGATCACAGCTTCGCCAAGCCACCTTTTATCCTGCATAATCGTGCATGTTTCCAGCTCTTTTTCATAGTCAAAAACGAATTCAATTTCTTTCTCATCCGCTTTTGGATATGTACGATTCACAGCAGATATGACAGTATCTATAAGTGGAAGTTTTTTCTTATTCATCTGAATCAGTCCAGTTTCCATCTTGGATATTTCAAGAAGCGACTGCAATAATGTCTCCAGTCCATCCAGAGCACTCCGACAACGGATACGAAACTCCTCCTGTTCTGTGGCACTTAAGTCATTCTGCATCAGCACACTAAAACATATATCCAAAGCTGCAACCGGTGTCTTTAACTGGTGTGAGATGTCAGAAACCATTTCTTTCGTGCTCTCTTTTTCTGTCCGTGCTTCTTCCTTTAGCAACTGAATATGATGTCCGATTGCTTCAAGCTGGTCATTCAATTTTTCCAGTTCTGCGTAATTTTCCGTTTTCAGTAAATCATCAAATTTATTTTCACGGAATCTGATCAGAATTTCTTCCAACTGGTCTAATATTTTCTGATGACACGCATCTTCTTTTTTCTTCCAATAAAGTAAAAAAGTCAAAAAAAACACGCATATCACAGTGCTTACAGCACCGATCACCATAACCTGATGCTGGAATTGCGAATAAAATGCATTCCCTTTATTTCCCCAGTATCCATATTGCTCCAATAATTGCTTTCCCTGTTCGTTGGTTTCAATATCCTTATCCTTAAGCAATTCCGAAACAGCATCCAGCCCGGAAAATTCTTCCTTTGCAGCAATCTCTGTCATAAGATTCATTTTATATTTGTAATCTTCATAAAACACATACGTGGTAAAGCAATTTAATATTGCAAACAATAATATGACAGGTAATACCAAGGAGAACACTACTGTAATCTTCTTGCGATATCTCTTTGTCACTGCCTTACCTCCTGATTCCATATATACCCAAGACCTCTGATATTCTTGATATAGACCGGTGCAGCCGGATTGTCTTCGATTTTCTCACGGAGTCTTCTGATATTGACAGCGATTGTATTTTCATCCACAAAATCCCCTTCCAGATCAAACACATTTTCCAATATTTGTGTTTTTGAAAGAATCTGTTTCGGATTCTGAAGAAAAAAAGTCAGCATTTTCAACTCCGTTTTTGTCAGACTGATTTCACGACTCTTTATCAGGACTTTCATTTCTCCTGCGATAAATACGATATCTCCCGAAATCATCTTTCCGGCTTCCGTTTTCTCCTGTCTGCGGCGGAAATGTGCTTCTATTTTCAAAAGAAGTACCGAAAGACTAAACGGCTTTGTAATATAATCATCTGCCCCTGCTTCATATCCCATGACCTGATCCATCTCCTGATCTAGTGCTGTAAGACAGATAATGTATGTATTATAATTGCATCTCATCCACCTTACAAATTCCAGTCCATTCCCATCCGGAAGATTCACATCACAAATGGTAACATCCACATTATGATCACTTGCAATTCTTTTCGCTTTTTTCACTGATTCTGCTGAAAAAACCTCATATCCGGATTTTTTCAGTGAAAATGTAATTCCACGATTTAAATTTTCATCATCTTCAACACGAGTATACCTGGCATAGCATCTGCACCTCTCTTTATTAACTATTCATCTTAAAATGCTTCAATGCCTCCACAATTGCACTCTCTTTATCTTCTGGACACTGCGGTTGCCTGCTATCTTCATTTTTAGGTAAATTAGGACTTGGAACAAGTTCCAAGTCTGTCACGGCAGTCGTCGAATTGCCCTGCAAGCAGTCCATTCTCCTCGTTGCAACGCGCAAATTCTTTCCAACCTCAATTCCGCATTTTCTCTTTACCTGTGAGATATACAGATTGGAAACCTTCATGCCGGCATTATGTTCAGCCACATACTTCTTTATCTCATCATATGTAGCCTTAGTCTCTGCAGATGTTATATCCATATCATCAAGTTCAATCGTGACATTAATGTAATCATCCGGCTTTTGTTTCAGTTGGGACAAAAGAACAACCGTCTCAACATGCGGTGTCGTTTTTCACTGCTTTAACAGTACGCGAACCCGCATAGTTACTGAGTTTTTACACTCTTTGACAGGTTGCTAATATCTGCAATCATAAGGTTAAGACATGGCGTACAGACCGTTTGACTTTGTAAACGTGTGGCGGGTACGCCGATTTGTTTTGAGCATTTTTGCGAATGGCATTAACACCCTTTCAATGTTCACTTTTATTGAAACCGATATTTTCCTTTTCCATGTCCTGTTACAGGTACGATTACCTCACTATCAACCAACAGTTTTATTAACTTGGAAGCTCCTGATGGCTTTAATCCAGTAATTTCTTCAACTATCGTTCTTCCGAAACAATTTTCTTTTCCACATTTTGAAAATATTTCTATTGTATGATTTATTGTTTTTTCTGAAATCGTATCTGAGAAAGAAAGTAATTTATTTCGAATGTCCACTTTTGTGCTTTCAATGTCCACTTTTCCACTCTCAATGTCCACTTTTACTCTTTCAATGTCCACTTCTGCAAACCTTCCACTAATGTGCATCGTACGATTATGAAGTTCATTCTTCTCATCCAACAATAAATTTCTTAAAAACAATTCCAAATACTCAGTTGTCTCATGAACACCATTTTTCAAATCGTTATAATTGGCCCTAACAAGTGCATTTCTAAAATACCACGCATTTTCCGCAAAAATATCATTTGTTACGTCAAATCCCAGCGTTCTAAGATACTTAATAAAAAATACTGCTGTAGTTCGTGTGTTTCCCTCTCCGAATACATGTATCTGCCATAATCTTGATACAAAGAGTGCCAAGTGATGAATAATATCTTCCATACTCAGGTTTTTATAGCTAAACTTCTTTTCCTCTGCAAAATCATAGTCCAAGGTTGCGCGAAGTTCTGATGCACTTCCATAAAGAACCGTTGCTCCATTCAGCACCCATTCCTTTTTTGTAATATTATAATCTCTCAGTTTTCCTGCATGTCCATAAGTCCCAGCAAACAACTTTTTATGAATAGAGATATACTCATTCGGAGTAAAACTAAATGCTTTCTCCGATAAAATTTTTGCAATTCTAACAGCAACTTTGTCGGCCTCTTCCGTACGGTCGTTTGTATCTGCTTTTGGATTTTCTTCATAATACGTATTTAGAAGTTTCTGCGCTTCATCAATCGAAATATCACCTTCAATATTCTTTATTGCAGTATCAATCAAATACTTCGAAGGCTTTAATCCATCCACTGCTTGAAGTCCGATAGCTGTATGCCAGGCGTAACCTTTGTCTCTTTTACTTGGTTCTGATTGCCTTATATACTCTTTAAAAGGATCTTTATCCATCAAATTGCCTCCATTCATTTTTACCAATACCAGCTCTTTCTGATACTGTCTTGCAAAGATTTTTCCTTTTCTTCAGCACTTTTTTCATGCTGACGTTTTCCCAGATATTCATCCTCAGTCGCTATAGACGGATCATACCAGTCAGCTTTCTTCAGAGCCCATTCAATCCATTCTGGAGTAATATCTTCATTTCCACTATCTATCATAGCCTGAATATATTCTCTTATTTCCTTTGCAATTCTATAGTCTTCAGCTTTGTTTACAAGTTCTTTTACAAGACGAATTTCTTGTTCTTTTCTTTGTCTATTTTCTTCTCTGCGTCTCTCTTCTTCAACTCTCTTACGTTCTGCCTCTTCACGTGCTTCTCGTACAATTCTATTCTCTTCTGCCTTCTCATACAGGGTAACCAAAATATCACCCAGTCTATCTTCTAATTTTTCAGAATCGTTATCTCTTATGTAGCTTCGCGCCCCAAACACAATACGAAGTTTACCATTATATACCTTGTCATACTTTCTAATTTGCGGTTTTGAAACCCATCTGTGATTTTTGATATCATCATTATATTTTACGAGCGCCTGTGCCTCTTGCTTAGTCATTTCATGCTTCACTTGGTCTTGACTCTCAACCATACGAAATCTAACAATATCATCTCTAATTTTCACAGACAAATCACTATTAATACTTCCACCTAAAGATTCAATTGTTTTGAATACGGTATCTAATATTGCAATTGCACGTGACATACACTCATCAGACATTTCCTTAAAGAATTCAGGCTCGTTTTCTGGTTTGTTATGTCTTGAATTATAGTATGGTCTACTCTGTACTTCTTTCAGCTTTGACTTATAATCTGCAATATCCTTCTTGTATTGGACCAACATTTTATGCAATCGTGTACTTTGACTTATCTGCAGATTGCATGCATATTCTAATACTTTATTTCTTTCCGTCTCATCCAAATAATCAAGAATTCCATCCGGCCACTCAGGTATGTTGTCCGTTTTTTTCTGCGGTAAATCCTCCTCCGTTACTACGTCCAATTCTTCTGTTACGTCAGTATGCACTTTCTCTACTACTTCTGCCTTAGCTTTCCGAATACGCTTAACAACCGCGTCTTTCGTTATCAATGAAATTTCTGTATCTTCCAATCCAGAAAATTCTACAATCTCATTCGATACATCTTTTCCCATATTCTTCTTAGTCCAATAACCAGAAGAAGGAAAAGATATATTTTCTACTTTACAAGTTGCTATCAGTTTACCATAATTCAAATTATATTTTCTGGCTACCCCTGCAACTGAAAGAGCCCATATTTCATCATAGAGCTGCTTACGAGTCAATTTAACTATTCCTTTTTCATTCTCCATCCTGGCAGCTCCTTTCCTGCATATTTTTTGTCAACATCTTTGTATTTTCCCAGCGAAAACGCATATTCATAAAGCTCTAATTCTGCTGATCCTCGTTTTCGCTTAATAGAAAAACCAAATCTTTTTTCATTTCTTCAAACTGTTCTATTATAGTATTTAGACTCTTTTCTATATTTTGAACTTGTACTTCTGATGTTTTCCCGTACTTATATGCAATCAATCTCTCACCAATTATGTGATAGGACCAACTCTCAGAATATGTTCTATCTCTTTCTTCATTGTGAATTGCAAAACCGATCGGTAAAAGATCATTTCTCATGCCGATACTAACCGCCATAGGGGATATGCCTAGGTAATCTGCCGCTATCTTACATGTTATTTTACTCATATTTCTAATATCTTCATCTGTGTATTTAGGCATAATTTATCTCCATTTCCAAAATATATTTACACGACTCCAGAACATCTTCCGGTATCATTCTATTTTTTTAGTTCTCCATTTAATGACATTAATTGCATGCTCAATATAGTTTTCATATTCGTCTTTGTCCATATTAATCAAACTTTTTACAGACATGTTATTGTATATTCCAGCAATTATTGCATCATCTCCACACATATATGAATTTGAGTATTTGTTATAAAATGCCAATGCGTGATCCCTGATTTTCTCATTATTAAAATAAATATCCGGACAATCGTAGCAACAAAATTGTCCTCTGTGAACATTTGCCCCCGGCCAAACTGGTATTACATTTCCAACAGTTTCATAAACATCGATAAATTGTTGCAAGCCCTGATAATTATTGAGTTCTCTACACTTATCAACACAACTCAAAATAAAATCTTCGCTATATGCCAATTCTCTTGGGGAATTTCTATTTTGTGGCCTAATGGTATGTCCACATACCTCAACCAACTCCTGATGCTTTGCTTTAATTCCTAACAAATACATACTTTTAAACGAGTATAGGACATCTGTATAACACCATTCTATTTTCTGACCTCCTACACCTACGATTATTTCGCCCCAAAGCTTCTTTGTTTTTTCCTCATTCATTTTTTCAACACTCACTTTTCTGGCAAGCATTTCTTGAACACGCAAATTATTCTTAATACATGAAATCAATGCAACGTCTGCCGGCAACCATTGAACACTATCCAATTTATCTATCGTAAGCCATTTTGCATCCTCAGCCTCTTTTAACACAATTTGGCCGCATATAATTTCCGCCCAAAAGCAGTCCATCGAAAGGTGAAATGCAGAATAATCATATTCAATAGTATCAATCAATTCACCAACATTAATATCTACTTCCAATTCTTCTTTTATTTCTCTCAAAAGAGCCTGCTGAGGTGTTTCACCTTCTTCAATCTTTCCTCCTGGAAATTCCCACTGGCCCTTGAACTCTCCATATCCTCTTGCTGTAGCAAAAATCTGTTTCTTATCTTTGATCGAATCACAGATTACTGCAGCTACTACTTTTATCGTCTTCATATCGCATCAAATAAATTCCAGCATTTTCTTTTCCATGCAGAATTCATATCCCATCCTTTTTAATCCAACTTTATCAAATTCAACAGCAATAGATGTTCCTTCAATAGCAGTAATCGTTCCTACACCAAATGCCTTATGCTTTACATGCTTTCCAACAATATCTACTGGAATAGCTACAGGTGGTTTCGGTTCAGACTTTGGAATAACTGGTGGAACATATGCTGGTTTGCTGCTGCCTTTTTTCTTAGAAGCTATCATTTTCATATATTGCGTATCAACATCCTTACCGCGATTCTTAAAGTCTTCCATATCTTTAAATACAAACATAGCTGGTTTCTTAACATCATTATCAGGAACCGGGCGAATCGGAAACATCCATACTTTTCTTGGAACACCATCTTCACCAGGCTGTTCTTCTGTGTATGGTTTATCAACTAACTCAATTCTTCCGCAATAAATATACTCCCCCTGCATCCATTACCTCAAATAGATGCACATCAACGCCATTACGCCCACACGCTGCAAGTGTTGCATTTTGTGCCCAATTAATATTCTGGTCCCATTCTTTCCCATTCCGGTGTAGTGAAGAACTCCACCAATCCACTTATCGTGATAAATTCCTTTTGTATAATCAGATACTATTACCAAAGTATTCGTAGTTCTAGAACGACGCATACCACCCATATTTCCACATTTGAATGTATCAACTACATCCGCATTTTTTAGTATCTGACCTATCTTTAGTCCTGGATCAAATGCCACAGAACCACCTCCTGCTAATCATTTGTTATTTTATCATCTAAAAATATATGTAATATCTTCACCACGAGTATCTTGAATAAAGTTAGATCCCAGTGTTACAACAACACCATTCTGATGCTCCTTATAAAGAAAATATTCACCTATAACATCATGTGGTACTTTATATGCTTCTGCGACCTCAAAATCATTTCCAAATATAACAGCAATAAGATAATCAAACTGTTTTTCTTCATAATTTCTTATCACATTCAATTCACGACTATTTTTTCCAGGATGCATCCAACGGCTCTTAATCTGATATCTAATACCACTAGCATCATCAATTGCATCATAACCCTTCTTACTGTTTTTCTCTAGTAAAAGATTAAGCTTCGTACTCACAATCCATTCAGCATAATCTCCCACCAGACTATTATATGTCCTGTAAGCGCTTAATTTTTAGGTATGATAGAAAAATCCCCGACTACTTTTCAGTAGCCGGAGCACCTTGACAATTCACATATGATTGATTTGATTCGTTTGCACGACGTTCGATCTCAGCTTTGACGGTTTCGTTCCATGGTGCCAGAAGTTCTAATTCATTATGACTCATCCTGTCCTCAGGCAGTTTTTCCAGCAGATAAGTAAGATAGTGATAGACGTTTACTCCATTGGCTTTTGCCATTTCTATCATTGTGTACACGATAGCGCTGGCCTGGGCTCCGTTTGGTGTATCGCAGAACAGCCAGTTTTTACGGCCTACTGTAAACGGGCGGATCGCATTTTCGCTGAGATTATTAGAAAAACTGCAGCGGCCGTCTTCCAGATAGGTGGACAGATAGGAACGGCGATTCTGAATGTAGGTGACAGCTTTATCCATTCTGCTTCCACGGATAGGGCTTTGCTGATCAAGCCACAACAAAAAGCCTTCTACTATCGGCTTTTCTTTTTCAAGACGAGCCTTTTTGATAACATCGAAGGAAGAATACTTTGATCTGATCACATCTTCCAGGTGGAAGAGCTGGTTAATGTACAGCATTCCCTGTACGGATGACTGGGTATAATCCAGAGCCTTTCCCTTGGGAATGGCATCTGTCAGATATCTTCTGATGTGTGCCCAGCAGGCTGTGCGTTTGGCATCTGGAACTTTATTGTATCCACTATAGCCATCACACATCAGATAACCCTTGAAGCCGTGAAGAAAATCTACGGCATTATCCCCGGCTCGGGTCTCCGAGTATTTATAGAGGATAATAGGTGGTCCTCCGTCTTCACCGCTGCGGAACAGCCACATATATGACTTGGTCTGTGCACGGCGTTCCGGTTCATGCAGAACCTGAAGTGGCGTTTCATCTGCCATCGCGAATCCTCGTTCCAGAAGTTTCCTGTGGAAGTATTCATACATAGTAAGAAAAAATGCTTCAGAATTTCGGATCACCCAGTTTGCCATAGTAGCTCTGGTGATCTCCACGTCATACTGTTTCCAGTCTTTTTCCTGACGGTAGTATGGAAGACCATTACAAAACTTCTGGTACATTACCCAGGCAACTGTTCCGGCAGAAGCCATTCCATAAAGCATATGAGCTCTACCATCTTTTCCTTTTTTGATAACCGGAATATCCTGAAGACTGCACTGCGGGCACTCATAGCTCTTACTGTAGTATTCATATACTTTCAGTTTTGCTGGTACAAAACCAGTTCCCGGCGGACAAACTCTTCCCCGATTTCTTTCAGCGGGGTACCACAGACAGGGCAAAGTTTCTCTTCCTCAGAAAGTTCCAGATACTTTTTTTTCAACAGGAACTCCCTTAAAACGCTCCGCATCTGTAGCTCTTGCTTTTCGCTTTTTTGCTGTTTTTTCCGGAAGAATTGCTTTAAGATCCTCTGCTTCTGCAGCTTTCGGATCCTGTTCCAGTTCCGCCTCATTGAAAAAGTTTAACTGGCCTGGAATATCGAGGGTCCTTTTTTCGCTGGAGGTGCCAAACAGTTTTTTACGGAGAAGGTCTATCTCTTCTTTCAGATTATCCCGCTCCTGGGTGAGAGCCTCTTCCCGTTTATTGGCAGCATCGACAGTTGCCTGAAGTGTTTTTATCATCTTTTTGAGATCGTTTATCATGTCCTTAAGCTCACGGAGTTGGATATCTTTGGAACTGTCTGCCACTGCTTTTTCCTCCTGTTTCTAATGTTTCCATTATACCAGAAAACAGTGGCTTTTCCCAGCAAAACAGCGGATTTACCAGATCTTGAAAGTGCCGAAAATACAGCAAAAAGCAAGAGTTTTATGTGCATCTTTTTTACGTTGCCTTGATCGCTTTGGGCTGCTCAATATCAATGCCAGACATCAGCCAGTCGAACTCCCGCCATGTAAGATTCCGGACCTCAGATTTATTCCTGGGGCACCGGTAAGATCCCTGGGCGGTCAGTCTTTTGTAGATCATAACGATCCCGTCAGGTTCTTTTAAAATAGCTTTGATACGGTCGCATTTACGACCGCAGAAAAGAAAAAGTGCATGGTCGATCTCCATCGAAAACTGTTCCTGGATGATCGCACATAATCCATCAATGGACTTGCGCATATCTGTTCTGCCACAGACGATATAGATCGCATCAACGCTTGAGATGTCCGCTAACATAACGACTCCTTAAGCGTATCCATAAGCATCTTCAGAAGTAACGGTTTGATCTCATTACTCATTCGTATAAGCAATCCGTCTGCTTCGATTTCAATCGTATGTGAATTGTCAAGGTGCATAGGTCTGTTTCCATTATCTGGGATCAGTCCTGCCGGAGAAGACTCCGGTTCTATAGCAATCTGACTACATCCTGTTTATGGGATGTAAGGTCAAGAGTGCTGGCTTTTCCACCTGGATCCGGTATCTGACAGGCTTTTTTGCGGAGACGGGTAACTGCATTGTAAAAACAGCTGGGAGATATCCCATGCTCATTACACCATGCAGCATCTGTCAGACCGCTTTGTCTGCATTCGGTTACCAGTTCCATCCATTCGTCCAGGGAACGCCCTGGAGCACGTTTCTTACTCATAATGAAACCTCCAAATGTAGTAAATTTCTATCTCCTATCAAGCGGAGTGTAGTAAAAATTTATTTACTATCATTATGAGTTCAAAAACGTAGACAGTAAAGCTACCCAAGATTTAAGCGCTTACTAATAAAAGGCCCTCCTAATAGTGAAAAATATCTCAAAAGCCATGAACATTTAATCAGATTTTGCGTATACCTAACAGGAATATTCATAAATATTTCACTGATCAGGTATACGCATTTTTATGTACTGTATATTATTTATTTTTCTCTTTATATTTGACTTTTTTATAAGTATGAGCTATACCTTTCTTTTGTATGTTTATTATATTTGTTCTTTCCCATTTTCTCCGGTTCTGGTTCAGATAACGAAAACGATATTTCATATTCATCTATTATTTTATCTATCTTGTTTTTAATAACATCTGAATCAAATTCTATTCGCCCTTCAAAAATTGTAATCGGTCTATCAAAAACTTTTTCCGTCTTCTCTACATACTCAACCAGAATATTAGGATAGAAGCATATAAATTGCTCGCTTATTCTCTCGTTTTCTGATACAGACACTTCTTTTTTCTTTATTTTATCTCCAAAATTTTGTTCAAGAATTTTATTTACATTATATTCTTTTGGATCATATAACAACCAGATTCTTTTTCTT
>NZ_QUMG01000031.1:0-16814 GCF_003482095.1 Blautia sp. OF09-25XD | reverse complement strand
GACACCCCCTTGTTTGAGTGAGTATGTTGTTTGTTGGTACTTCAATTATACATCCTTCTACAGAGGGTGTCTTTCTTTTGTGCAATATTTTGGATTTGCTCATTTATAGTTTTAAAATTTATTTTTACGTGAGGATATTTTATCTATGAAACGATTTTCTTCCACTACCTTAAAAACTGCTTTCGTAAAATCCATCCCGATTTTCTGCAGCTACGTTTTCGTCAGCATGGCCTACGGCATGATGATGGCATCCGCCGGCTTTCCCTAGTATGATTCACTGCTGGTAAGTCTGACGGTCTATACGGGCGCGTTCCAGTTCGTTCTGATTACGTTTCTTTCTAGCGGCGCTTCCCTCATCACCATTGCGCTCACTGCACTTCTGATGAACAGCCGCCAGAGTTTTTACAGCATTACCTTCCTGAAGGAATTCAAACAGATGGGGCGCCGCAAGCTGTACATGATTCACACGATGACCGATGAGACATACGCCGTAAACTGTACCTTAGATCTTCCGAAAAAAGAAAAAGAGGACACCATGTTCCTCGTCGCTCTGTTCAGCCGCTACTATTGGATAGTTGGTTCGGTTCTTGGCGGCATTTTAGGCCAGATCATTCCATTTGACCTGACGGGCCTTGATTTCTGTATGACAGCCCTGTTTCTCATTATCTTCATTGACCAATGGGAAAAAGCAGAGAAGCACACGCTGGCGCTCACCGGTCTTGGTATCGGTGTGATCTGCCTGCTGATCTTCGGTGAAAACCGCTTCATGCTCCCGGCGCTGCTGATTGTATCCGCCCTTTTACTTCTGTTCCAGAGAAAGGAGAACCTCGCATGACAACTTCATACTTTATAACCGCTGTCGCTGTCTCCGCTCTGATCACCTTCGGACTCCGTGCACTCCCGTTTCTTGCATTTTCCGGCAGCCGTAAAATGCCCGCATCACTCGAACGACTCGGCCAGGCACTGCCGTCTGCCATCATGGCGGTACTGATCATTTACTGTATGAAAGATATTCCCACCGGCGGTATCTCTGCCGCAGTACCGAAACTGCTCGCAGCAGCGGTCGTTTTTATCACCTACAAATGGAAACACCAGACCCTCGTCTCCATCCTTCTTGGAACCATTTCGTATATGATGCTTCTGCGTCTCTTTTAAAAAGAAACGGTGCAGTTCTGAATTCATGGCAGAAATTCAGAACTGCACCGTTTTTCTATTCTCTATATGCATTAGAAGGATTGGCAATTATTCGATGACTTCGTACTCTCCGTCGCCCGTCTTTTTGAATAACGGAAGCTTCTGCAGAAATACAATATCTTTTCGATCAGCAGCATCGCCCTCAGCAAGGATCGCTGCTTTTTTTACAACCTCTGCACTGGCATTCGCCATCAGGCATTCCAGTGCGTGCAGGGACTCGCCGGTGGAAATGACATCATCCAGCAGGCAGACACGTTTGCCGCGGATTTTATCTGCGTCTTTTCCATCCAGATAAAGATGCTGCTCACCCGCTGTTGTAATCGAATGAACGGATGCGGAAACCACATCTTTCATGTAGGATTTTGTGCTTTTTCGTGCAACGATAAATTCTTTATGGCCCAGCTCTTTGCTTACTTCATACGCTAGGGCAATACCTTTCGCTTCTGCGGTGACAATGGCATCGACTTCTCCGATTTTTGCGGCCAGCTCCGGCGCACATGCACTTACCAGCTCGGTGTCACCAAGGACAACAAAGCTTGCAAACGCCATCTCCTCACTGATCGGGATAAATGGAAGTGTTCTTTTCACTCCGCAGAGCTCCATGCTGTATTCTTTCATACGATTTTCCTCTTATGTTACTGAATTTATAATCCAAGCAGTTTTGCAGCAACACCGGCCAGCATTCCGAGGAACGGGTTTGTTACTGCAGTGACAACCATTGTGGTTCCGCCGACGGCTGCATTGATAGCGAAGGCAGACGGCGCATCCAGTACAACGGTTTTGAAGATACCGAGTACAAACAGGAAACCTGCGATCGAAGAAGACGGAACAAATTTTCCGATTTTCGGAAGCAGTTTCAGAAGCAGAATTACACCGATCACAACCATCATGATGACACCAGCCCATACAGCGTGCGGTGCATTGGCAGTTGCGGAAATGATTGCCTCAACCGGGGCTCCTCCGAAAAAGGAAGAAAACATATCGGCCAGGGAAGAAATCACGGTCAGGTTATCGACGTTGTAATTTCCACCGGTTGCCATTCCTGCGGTAATTCCGCCGAAGGAAATGTTGGAACCAATGTTCAGGCAGACCATACCGAGTGCGCCGAGAATTACGTTGGCATTGATTGTAAATTTCTGGCGGACAAATTTATCATCCTCTACGACAATGCTGGATTTCTCTTTGTTGAAAAATGCATTGGCAATGCAGGATGCTACAACGGAAATGACGATGGTATAAACCAGGGTATTGGCACTGTCTTTGGTAAAGTAATAGGTGATCAGTGCTGCGGCCAGGGAAACACCGCCGGAAATGGCATCACTCTTGATCATATCGATCGCGGCCTTTACCAGAATGATACCGACACCGGCCATCATTCCATAGGCAACATCCTCACCTACAAAGTTTACGATTTTTGTCAGCAGTCCAAACACTCCGATCAGAGCCATAATCACACCGCCGATAAAAATCATCGTACAGCGTTCCGAACGGTCTTTTCCAGCCGTTCCGGCGTAAGTGATCGTCTCCGCCTGGAAGGAAATTGGTGCGACACTCTGCGTAATCGTATTGCCCACCGCACCAACAAAGAATGCCAGCGCCGTCGGAACCGATGCAAATCCAAACGTCAGAGCAAGAAGACCCTGCGGCAGACCATTCAGCACAACGCCGATGATTGCCAAAAGATCTGTTAAAATGGCTTTCATACTAAATACTCCTCCTCACTATGAAATATGTCGTTTTGAAGCAAAGAAAAGTGTAGCACCAAAACCGGTCAAAGTAAACCAGATCAGTCATGAAAGGTTTTTGTCAGTGATAATAAGTCAATCTTATATACAAAATATTATTATTTCTGTGTGCTAATAAATCAAGAGGATTTTTAAATGTCTGCATAACCAATAATCAATAGTTACAAAACTGGGTGCCATTATTTGGAATTGTGCATATAGAAGCGAAGAAAAAGATTTGCTATACTAAATCTGTATAAGGGTTTTTATCACAGTTATAAGAAATGGAAAGGGGATTTTTACTTATGGCAATTACAGAGACAAAAACAAAATATGGACAGGTTCATGGTGTGCAAAAAGACGGCTACACGGTATTCCGCGGCGTTCCGTACGCAAAGCCGCCGGTAGGCGAAAAACGATTCTGCCCGCCGGAAGAGCCGGCGTGCTGGGAGGGCGTTTATAAGGCGGATCATTTCGGATGCGTCTGCCCGCAGACCGAGCATGAGCCGGACTCCTTCTATGGAAAAGAATTTTATCTCGACCCGGAATTCGGCATGAAGCAGAGTGAGGACTGTCTGTACTTAAACATCTGGACACCGGCAAATACAGTGGATGAAAAACTGCCGGTTGCTTTCTGGATTCACGGCGGCGCGTTTATGCACGGCTTCAGCCACGAATCCGAATTTGATGGAGCTGCTTACTGCGAACGCGGAGTGATTCTCGTTGCGATCAATTACCGTCTCGGTGCTTTCGGATTTTTGGCACATCCGTGGCTGTCCGAGGAGAGCGGTGCCGGAAGAAGCGGAAACTACGCGATTCTCGACCAGATCGCAGCACTGAAATGGGTAAAAGAAAATATCGCAGCATTCGGCGGCGACCCGGAAAATATCACCGTATTCGGCCAGTCCGCGGGATGTATGAGCGTACAGACACTCGTCAGTTCTCCGCTGACTGAAAACTGGATCAGCAAAGCCATTTTCCAGAGCGCCGGCGGCTACGACACCGGACTGAACCGCGATATGCCGCTTTCCGAGGCAGAAACCATCGGCCAGGAATTTGTAGAGCTTAGCGGAGCAAAATCGCTGGAAGAACTGCGTGCGATTCCGGCTGAGAAAATTGTGGAGCTGCAGGAGGAGTTTGGCCGCGTAAATCCATCGAGAATGCTGAGCTTCGTACCGAACATCGACAATCATCTGCTGACCTGCGGCTATAACGATGCCGTAACCGAAGGAAAAATCAAGGACATCCCATATATGCTCGGTTCAACTGCAGACGACATCGGTGTGTTCCCGGAGATGAAAGAAAAAGGCGAGCACGGCGGCATCTATAAGGGATGCATCAACTGGAGCATTGCGCTGGAAAAACTCGGAAGAAAACCGGCTTACGTTTACTACTTCACCCGTGCCCTGTTAGGTGACGACGCCGGAGCGTTCCATTCCTCCGAACTCTGGTACATGTTCGGAACCCTGGGCCGAAGCTGGCGCCCGAAAACCGAAGGCGACTATGCCTCAGCAAAGAAATGATGGACGACTGGACCAATTTCATGAAAACCGGAAACCCGAACGCAGAGGGAAAAGACGACTGGAAACCATGCACAAAGGACGACCCGTATGTGCAGGTGCTGGATGTGAGAAAATAAGCAGAAGGAAATAAAAATGGCAATCGAATATAAAAGACTTACCCAAAAGGAACTGGATTTTTTCATTCAGATGAGAATCCATCAGCTTCGCGAAGAGGGGGCAAAAGAAGAAATTGATTTAGCACCTGCGTTAAAAGATTACTATGAACGTCATATGGCGGATGGTACTTTTGTATCTTGGATTGCTGTTGACGGAGAGAGCATCATCGCAACAAGTGGAATGTCATTTGTAGAAAAACCTCCATACTTTGGATGCCCGAGCGGCAGAATTGGATTACTGTCCAGTATGTTTACAGATCCGGCGTATCGAAGAAGAGGTATTGCAAAAGAATTGCTGTCCCGTGTGATAGAAGATGCAAAAGAATATGGATGCGGAACAATACAGATTACGGCATCGGATATGGGCGTTAAGTTGTATACAGATTTTGGATTTGTGCACAATGGGAATTTTATGCAGTATAAATTGTAATGTCCCTCAGAAAGAGATATTCTCTCCACTGGCTGCGATATTGGAAAAATATTCAACAAATAATAGCAAGGATTCTCTCACCTCTATAGGTGGTGAGATGAATTGCAAATAAGAAAGTTAACGGCAGTGGCGGGCGGAGAGAAATCGGTATCCCCCACTGACATGAGGCAAACCACAGTCAGCATTTTGCTGACATGTCAGACTCTGTGAAATTACCGACTGTGGATTGAAACAAAGAAAGAGGAAAAATTAGAATAAAGAAAGAGCAGCATTTTACCGACGTGTGAAAGGTAAAAATGCTGCTCTTTTTGCGTGGCAGAATCAGTCGTCCAGATCGTTGCGCTCGCGGAAGATCTGATAAATGGTGTCGATCAGTTCATCGTCATCGAGGCCTTCGAACTCGGCTTCGTTGACATCGAGATTCTCGGAAATGATGCGCAGAATGTGTACCGGTTCGTCATCGCCGCCGTCGGCCGGATAGAGAACGGCGTACTCATCCTCCTTGTATTCTACGATATCCAGAAGCTCAAAACGGACAGAATTTCCGTCCTGATCGGTAAGGACAATAAGATTGGAATCCATAATTGCAATATACTCCTTTATGTGTTATTTTTGCCGCTCAAAAACATGCAAATATAAATTTATTATACTATGAGCAATTGGATTTGAAAAGAAAAAAGTGTCTGGTGCGATACGCTTGATATTTTGCGCCGATACGGTATAATGACAACAGAGTAAAAACTGGCGGCTGTGGCCGTACCCGGAAAAATTGGGGGGAAAGGAAGAACTTATGAATTATCAGGTATTAGATGTCAAAGTAAAAGATACAGAAGAAACTGCAAAATTATATACGTATTTTCTGGACAACTCGCGTGAGATTGCTCCGGAACGCGTGCGTCCGGTCATCGTGATCTGCCCGGGCGGCGGTTATGAATGGGTGTCCGAGCGTGAGGCAGAGCCGATTGCGCTGAAGTTTGTCGGAGCCGGTTACCACGCTGTTGTTCTGCATTACAGTGTTGCTCCGGCAGCTCACTATCCGACGGCACTCCGCCAGCTTGCCTGGACTGTTGCGCATCTGCGGGAGCATGCGGCAGAATATCACATTGATCCGAACAAAGTAGTAGTAGCCGGATTTTCCGCAGGCGGCCATCTGGCGGCATCGTACGGTGTATTCTGGAAAAAGAAAACATTTCTTGCAGAAGAGCTTGGAGTAGACGCAGAGCAGCTTCGTCCGAACGGTCTGCTGTTATCCTACCCGGTTATCACATCCGGTCCGAAAGCGCACCGCGGATCCTTCACCAAGCTGCTGGGAGACCGGTACGATGAGCTGGTAGACGAGATGTCTCTCGAGAATCAGGTCAGCCTCGATACGCCGAAGACCTTCCTGTGGCATACCGCGCCGGACGACTGCGTGCCGGTAGAAAACTCCATTCTGTTCTTTACAGCACTGCATGCACTGGAGATTCCGGTAGAAATGCATATTTATCCGGTCGGCGGCCACGGCCTTGGCCTTGCAAGCGAGGAGACACAGAGCTATGAATACCAGAACGCAGTACGCGAAGAGTGCCAGAGCTGGATTTCACTGGCACTGAGCTGGATGCAGCATTTATAAAAAAATGTCCCAGAAGGGAGAACAAAGATGAAAGTATTAATTGTAGTAGATATGCAGAATGATTTTATCGACGGAAGTCTCGGCACGAAAGAGGCGGTCGGGATTGTTGACCGCGTTGCAGAGGTGATGGATTCGTTTGACGGAGCTGTTATCTGCACCAGAGATACCCATTTTGCGGATTATCTGGAAACGTCCGAGGGCAGAAAACTTCCGGTAGAGCATTGTATCGAAGGAACGAAGGGTCATGCACTGCAGGATACAATTCAGAAAATGGCGGAGAAAAAACAGGCCGTGGTGATGAATAAAATCACCTTCGGTGCAAAAAATCTGCCGGAGGAGATCGAAAAACTGGCAGGCGGCGTGCCGGAATTCATTGAACTCGTGGGACTCTGCACTGACATCTGCGTGATTTCCAATGCCATGCTGCTGAAAGCATTTTATCCGGAAGTGCCGATTTCGGTCGATGCATCCGCGTGCGCGGGCGTAACGCCGCAGAGTCATAAAAATGCATTGGAAGCTATGAAAATGTGCCAGATTGACATTGTAAACGAATAGACGGAAAAGAGGAAAAATTATGAGCACAACAAGATTATTTGATCAGGATGCGTACCTGGGTGAATTTGAGGCAACCGTAGAACGGAGCGTCTGCGAGGGCGGCATGTACCGCGTGCTGCTGGATCAGACCGCATTTTTTCCGGAGGGCGGCGGCCAGCCGGCAGATGAGGGAACACTGGATGGAATTTTTGTAACGGATGTACAGGAAATCGACGGCGAAATCTGGCATACCGTGGAAGCACCGCTCGAGCCGGGCAAAACGGTAGTTGGAAAACTTGACTTTGAAAAACGTTTTCCAATATGCAGAATCATTGCGGAGAGCATATCGTGTCAGGTATCGTGCATCGGATTTACGGTTTCAACAACGTTGGATTCCATATGGGAAGTGATGTCATTACCGTTGATTTTGACGGCGTTCTGACCGAGGAGCAGCTCTACGATGTGGAGCAGGAGGCAAACGAAGCCGTGCTTCGAAATGTTCCGGTTACGATCAGTTATCCGTCAAAGGAAGAGCTGGAAACCATGGATTACCGGAGCAAAAAAGAGATCGAGGGCCAGGTGCGGATTGTGACGATCGAAGGCTGCGACAGATGTGCGTGCTGCGGAACCCACGTTGCAAAAACAGGGGAAATCCGTCTGATCAAAATCTTAAGTGCCCAGAAATACAAAGGCGGCGTCCGCGTGACCATGCTTTCCGGTGAAAAAGCGTATGCGGATTACTGCTTAAAACACATCAATACCCTCGGCATTGCACGTTTACTTTCTGTAAAACCGGAAGAAGCCGGGGATGCTGTCGTACGGCTGAAACAGAAAAATATTGAGATGAAAAAAGAAATCAAACAGCTCAAAAAAGAACTGTATGCACTGCAGGGAGCACCGGAGAGAAAATAATGGCAAAAGAAAAAGAAATCAAAACAAATGCAATGCGGATTCTGGACCGCCAGAAAATCAAATACGAAGTTCTTCAATATGAATGCGATGAATTTATCGACGGGCTTCACACAGCAGAGAAACCGGCGCGCGTCGAGCAGTCGTTTAAAACGCTTGTGGCACAGGGAAAAAGCAAGCAGTATTATGTGCTGGTGCTTCCGATTGCAGAGGAAGTAGACCTGAAAAAAGCCGCAAAAGCGGTGGGGGAGAAATCCATCGAGATGATCCATGTCAAAGATATCACTGCAGTCAGCGGATACGTCCGCGGCGGATGCAGCCCGATCGGAATGAAAAAACAGTATCCGACCGTGATTCAGGAATGTGCGGCGAATTTTGACAAGGTTTACGTGAGCGGGGGAAGAATCGGAACCACGCTGTGCATGGCGCCGGAGGATCTGAAGAAGGTCAGCAGAGCGGAGTATGCGGATTTTATTCAGTAAAAACAGAAAAAACTGTATGGAAGCAGACCAGAACGAAGAAAAAAGTTCTGGTCTGTTTCTTTTTGCTGTGATGCGGCTGGAAAATTTCTTTCAAAAAAGGATCATAAAATAATAGCCAAAAAGCAGCGGTGAAATTGCGATACGATTCTACGAATCCGCGAAAAACGGAAAACCTTTCACACGATTTTTCTTTTTGGTGTGAGAAATTTTCATCCCGTTTTTGGAGGCAATTCACAAACCGGAAAAAGTTGCTGAAAACCGCTGGACAAATCGAAAAGAGGCAACTATAATGACCTCACAATCAAGTTGACCCAAACGAAACGGGAGGTGAGAGACAAAATGTCTTTGCAGCACTGTCTGGTACTGACAGTTGCGACAGGGGCGGTATGGATGGATTTAAGAACACGCAGAATTGCAAATGAATGGATTATCACCGCATGGATCGCCGGGCTGGTTACACAGCTCATCCGCTATGGCGCCGCGGGAGCGGGTATTTTTCTTTTTGGGATGCTTTTCCCGATACTCGCACTTTACATTCTGTTCTATTTTCATATGCTGGGCGCGGGAGATATCAAACTCCTATCCGCTGTTGGAGGCTTTCTCGGTGTGCCAGCGATCCTGAAATGTATGATTGTGTCGTTCCTGTCTGGAGCGGTCTTATCTATCGGAATTATTCTCGTCTGCGGAAATTTACCGCAGCGTCTTACCAAATTTTTCAATTATTTCCAAACTTATTTTACCAAAAGAAAATACCAGAAAAAAACAGAGCCGGTTCCCTATTACGATGGGAAGTGGGGCATGGAGTGCATCCATTTTTCCGTTCCCGTGCTGATGGGAGTGCTGCTCTGGATTGGGGGATTTTATTGAATACTGCAAAGAAAAAGAGTGTTTTTGCAGTCTGTGACACGGAAATGGAATATGCACGCAATTTTATGGAATATCTGAACCAGAAGAGAAATATTCCGTTCGAAGTGCATGCGTTTTCCAGTGCGGAGATGTTCCTGGAGTTCGCAAAGAATAACGAAACAGAGATTCTTCTGATTTCGGATAAAGCGATGAAAGAAGAGATCCGCCGGTATCCGATCCGTCAGATTATCATTCTGTCTGAGGGCGTACACAGTCCGGTGCTGGATCAGTATCCGGCGGTCTACAAATACCAGTCGTCGGAAAAGGTGATCCGCGAGGTCATGGCGTGCTACGGCGTAGAAAATGGTGTCGATACATCGCCTGCACTGCTGCCGAAAAAGGAAATGCGTATTATCGGCATTTATTCGCCGGTCGGACGGACGCAGAAGACCTCGTTTGCCCTGACGATGGGGCAGATTCTGGCGAAGGAGCGGGCAGTTCTGTATCTCAATATGGAAAGCTATTCCGGATTTGAACGGCTGCTGGAATGCAGTTACGACAGGGGGATGAGCGATATTCTGTATTATGCGAGACAGGAAAATCAGGGCATCATCTACAAACTGGGCGGAATGGTCCAGTCGATGCAGAACCTGGATTATCTGCCGCCCGCCGCATCGCCGATGGACATTCAGACTGCAAAATATGAAGAATGGAAATGGCTGTTTCAGGAGATTGAGAAGAACAGCAGTTATGAAGTGCTGATTCTCGACCTCGGGGATGGCGTGGCGGACCTGTATCAGATCCTGGATTTTTGCAATGAAATTTACGTTCCGATAAGGAATGATGTGATTTCTGCGGCAAAAATGGAGCAGTTTGAAAATTTGCTGCGCCGGTGGGACTGCCAGTCAGTGCTGGACAAGATGCGGAAAATCCACGTTCCGTTCCACACGGCAAACCGGACGGGAAAAGCCTACTTTGAGGAGCTTGTCTGGAGCGAGCTGGGCGACTATGTGCGTCAGATTCTGCGGGACGGCAGAAGAGGAGAAGAAACATGACAATGCCGGAAATTCTGCGGAGAAAACTGATGGAGCGGATCGATATCGCATCCGAACCGGATGACGGAGAGGTTCTCGAAGAGATTGACCGTCTGATTTTAGGGGAAGAAGAAACACGGTATCTTCCGGTGGCACAGAAGGCGGAGCTGCGCAGACAGCTGTTCTACAGTGTGCGGAGGCTCGATGTCCTGCAGGAGCTGCTGGAAGATGCGGGAATTACCGAAATTATGGTAAACGGTTATCAGCATATCTTCGTGGAACGGAACGGCAGAATCGAGAGATACGGCAAAAGCTTTACCTCCGCGGAAAAGCTGGAGGATGTGATTCAGCAGATTGTAGGCCGGTGCAACCGCGTGGTGAATGAACAGAATCCGATTGTGGATGCACGGCTGGAAAATGGAGACCGCGTCAACGTTGTCATGAAACCGGTCGCATTAAACGGACCGATTCTGACCATCCGCCGCTTTCCGGAGCAGGCGGTGACGATGGAATTTCTGGTCTCCATCGGGAGTATTACAAAAGAGGCGGCAGAGTTTCTGCAGGCCCTCGTCCGGACCCGCTACAGCATGATGATCGGCGGCGCGACCGGATCTGGCAAAACGACATTTCTGAATGCGCTTTCCGCCTACATTCCAAAGGGCGAGCGCATCATAACCATCGAAGACAATGCAGAGCTGCAGATCCAGGGTGTGGAGAATCTGGTGCGGCTGGAAGCAAAAGAGGCAAATCTGGAATCAGGAACAGAAATTACGATCCGCGATCTGATCCGCGCAGCTTTGCGTATGCGGCCGAACCGCGTAATTATCGGCGAAGTGCGCGGAGCGGAAACGTTTGAATTATTATCCGCACTCAATACCGGGCATGCGGGATCTTTGAGCACGGCACATGCAAACAGCGTGAAAGATATGATCTCCCGTCTGGAAACGATGGTGCTGATGGGAGTGCAGCTCCCGTTGGAAGCAATCCGCCGCCAGATTGCATCGGGAATCGAAATTCTCGTGCATTTAGGACGCGGGGAGGATGGAAGCCGTCGGGTGGAGGAGATCGCAGAGATCACAGGGATGGAGGAGGACGAAATCAAAACGGTTTCTTTGTTTCGAAGAGAATATGGGAGAGGCTTGCAAAAGACAGGCGAACTGGTACACAGAGAAAAACTGGAGGGGAAAACAGGATGAGAATACGTGAGGGAAGCCAGGTAAAGACGGGCATGGCAGAGGAGAAGGAGACGAAGGGGATCGACTATCAGACCTGGGAATTTACCGGTCGGGAATATCTCGAAATAGCGGGAATCAGTCTTGGGATTGCCGCCGCTGTGAACCTGCTCTGTTACCGGGCGTGGTGGGCATGCATTGCTGTGGTTCCGGTTGGAATCGTATGTTTTCACACGTATCGGAAAAACCGGATTCAGAGACGGAAAGAGGAGCTGTACGACAGCTTCCGGGATCTGATTGCGTGGATGCACACGGCACTGCGTTCCGGCTATTCCATGGAAAATGCAGTGCTGGAGGCGGCAGGACAGCTGGAACAGTCGCTGGGAAAAGAAAACATTCTGGTACAGGAACTGCGCCGGATGCGTCATAAAATGATGATTTCCGTGTCGGTGGAACAACTGTTTCAGGATCTTGCGGTGCGAAGCCGCATTGACGATATTGCGACGTTTGCAAGTGTACTGGTGATTGCGAAGCGGACAGGAGGAAATGTCTGCGAGATCTTTCAGAATACGTGGGATATTTTCTGTACGAGAATTGACACGATGCGGGAAATCCGTGCGGGCGTTTCTTCCCGGCGGTTCGAGCAGAATATTATGAGTGTTGTGCCGTTTGGAATTCTGGGATATGTACAGCTTTCCTTTCCGGAATTCTTAAGTGTGATGTATGGGAATGTAATCGGGGTTTTCTTCATGAGCGGATGCCTTGCCGTGTATCTGGCGGCATGGGTGCTTGGAAAGAAGATTCTGGACATTGAGTTTTAAGAAGCAATTGAAGTTTAAAAAGTAAGACTGCGAATCATAACGATTCGTCCGCAAAAAAAGGGGAGGAATCAAATGTTGTGGATTTGTCTGACCGCATGGGCGGGGCTGTTCATCTGGTATTTCCGGATGAGAAAAAAGGCGGAAGATCACAAATTGGTGAGACGGATTTTCTGCCTTGCAGCGACAGGGTTTATAGCGGGCACTGCACTCTGCCTTCCGATCGGAGTGCGAAAAGTTTCAGGAGATGAAAAAGCGGAACTTCAACTGGAACGGGGTGCCTTAGGCAGCCAACCGACAGAGGAAAAACTTGAGGTTTCTGTTGGAAATCAGAAACCGGAAAGAATTACACTGTCTGTACCTGCAAGAGCTTACAGCGCAGAAGAGATAGAAGAGGCGTTCAGTGCGGCGATAGAGGCGCTGGATGAAATCATCTTAGGTGAGAATCTGTCTTTTCATACGGTAAACAGAAACATGGATCTGGTTACGGAAATACCGGGAAGCCCGGTGGCGCTTAGCTGGGAAACAGACAGGCCGTTGTTGATTGACAGCCGGGGTTTGCTGTCAGACGAGATTCCCGAAGAAGGAGTGGAGGTTACGCTGAAAGCGGAACTGGAACTTCAGGGGGAAACAACAGAATATATACGGAAGGTTCAGGTCTATCCACCGGAGATAAAAGGGCGGGATGCGGTTCTTAGGGCACTGAAAAAAGCAGTGGAAAAAGAAAACGAAGCGCATCCCGAAGAAACAGCCTATTATCTGCCGGAGACACTGAACGGAGAAACTGTAACATGGTCAAAAGTGCCGGATCTGACAGGTCTGGAACTTATGGCACTTGCCGCGGCGGCAGGAGCAGTCTGCTGGGCGGCAAAAGGAAGGGAACAAGAAAAAGCAAGGCAGAAAAGAGAAGAACAGATGCTGCGGGATTATCCCGAAATTGTCAGCAAAATGGTTCTTCTTCTGGGTGCCGGGCTTGGGATGCGGAAAGTACTCGAGCGGATTGCAGTGGATTACCGGAAAAATCTGGCGCTTGGCGGGCAGAAACGTTTTGCCTATGAAGAGATTGTATTTACCTGCCAGGAGATGGAAAACGGTGTTTCCGAGCAGGAAGCGTACCAGCGCATGGGAATGCGTATGGGAACCGGAGCGTATCGTTCCCTTGCTGTTCTGCTGACGCAGAATCTGAAAAAAGGCAGTAAAGGACTGCTGGAATTATTGAAACAGGAATCGCAGGAGGCCTTTGAGGAGAGAAGAAGGCAGGCGAAAACAACAGGAGAAAAGGCATCGACAAAGCTTCTTCTTCCGATGGGCATGATGCTTGCGGTTGTATTGGTCATACTCACGGTTCCGGCATTTTTGTCCTTTTATGCATAGGGGATGTTTTTATCCCCACAACAAACAGCTGGTAAAGAGAGGAGGTGGGAATTATGAAGCTGATATCGGAGTTCTGGAAAGAGGAAGATGCGGTGGGGGTTGTGGAAGTGATTCTGATTCTCGTTGTGCTGATCGGACTCGTACTAATCTTTAAAAAGCAGCTTGTGAGTCTGGTCAACAGTCTGATGGAGAAGGTCACAAACCAGAGCAACACCGTATAAACGGGAAAATGTCCAATACGGAACTCCAAAGAAAAATTTAGAAGCCGGTACGGACCTATATGTCATTTGCATATCTGTGTCTCGGTATATCCTTTATCCGATCCACGGCATCTAAAGTTCGAAAAAGTAAAAGTAAAGTGGAAGGAGCTGTATCCCATGAGGGAAACAGAAAGACAGAAAAGATGGGCAGCCGGAAGCATAACAGCATATTTGTGTCTCGTTCTGATACTGATGCTTTCCCTGATTTCCGGGACAATTGCGTCGGTGCGAAATGCCCATGCACGGGTGATGACGGCCTGCGCAATGGAACAGGGACTGTATTCTCTGTTTGCCGGGTATGACAGAACACTGCTGGGACAGTACGAGCTGTTTTTTTATAACGGCGGGGATAAGAGCGGTGTCTGGAAACCTGAAACCATGAGCAGAAAAGTCGCAGAAACTGCGGGAGAAGTTCTGTCCCCCACTGCATCGGGGATGGGAATTCTATCAGGCAGTTTATCTGGCGGACAGGTTACAGAAGTTTATCTCGGCGGCTATCGTCTTGCGACAGACGAGGAGGGAAGTGCTTTCTCCCGTCAGATCTGTGAGGCAATGAAAGCCAGCCTTGGAACTTATGGAATACAGCAGCTTTCCCAGAAATTAAGAGGAGAACAGGAAATCGTGAAACGTCAGGAGGACGGACAGAGCGGTTACGAGGAAGAGGAGGTTTTAAAACAGTATGAAGAATCCAAACAGCCAGAAGAGGGAACAGAAAAAACAGAAGGTGAAGGAGAATCTGGAAACGGCACGCCTTCGGAACCGGATCAGAAGCAGCCGGTACCGGAAGATTTTGTGAATCCGATTGAGGTCATTCAAAAAGTAATGAAAATGGGAATTTTAGGACTGGTCCTCCCGGAAGGGCAGGCACTGTCGCAGGGGGAAACGGATGTATCGTTTCTTGCATCAAAACGGGAGCTGCAGAGCGGGTTTGGCATGGCAGAGTGTGGAAAAGAACTGAGCTTTGTGGATAAGATACTTTCGTCCGAATATATTCTGTGGAAATTTCCGTGCTATACCAGCAAGGAGAAGAAGGAAGGGCTGCAGTGCCAGGTGGAATATGTGCTCTGCGGAAAAAACAGTGATCAGGATAATCTGGCGGGAACCGTGAACCGTCTGCTGGCGCTGCGGGAGGCGGCAAATCTGGTGTATCTGGCGAAAGATGCGCAGAAGCAGGGCGAGATGGAAGCAATGGCGGGGGTAATTGCCGCGTCGTTTGGAGTTCCGGCGGCGATGCCGGTTGTGAAAATGGCACTTGCCGTGTGCTGGGCATTTGCAGAAAGCATTCTGGATCTGCGGGAACTGCTGGATGGTGGAAAAGTAGCGCTGTTCAAAACGGCAGAATCGTGGCAGCTTTCTCTGGAACAGCTTCCGAAACTGCTGGAAACAGGGGATCAGAGCAGAAAAAATGCACCGGGCGGCATGGAGTATTCCGATTATCTGCGGCTGCTTTTGATGCAGAAATCGGGAAAAGCGGTAACGTTTGGAGCGATGGATCTGGTGGAATACAATATGCGGACAGAACAGCAGCAGCCGGGTTTCCGACTGGATTGCTGTGTCGATGAACTGGAAGCCGGTTTTACGGCGGTAATTGGGAAACGAGAGTATGAGATTACGAGAAATTATGGATATGAGATGCAGGGAGCAGCCTGAAAAATGGGATGACTCCGGCAGGGATACAAAAGGGTGTTCTTCTGAACGGCACATTTATTTCTGGAACCTTATCAAAAAACTTATCCACTCTTCCGGGAATTTTTATAAATCCGGATCAGGAGAGCAGCCTTTTGTAAAACGAAAATGGAACAGGGCAAGCCTGACGGTGGAAGCTTCACTGGCACTTCCTGTTTTTCTGATCGCGGTTCTTGTGTTATTAAAAATCGTGGATCTTTACCGGCTGCATGGAATGCTGACGGTATCTCTGCAGGAGTCCGCGCGGTATCTTTCCGTCTGTGCCTACGCGGTGGATGAGACGGGAAAAGAAACGTATGAAATACCGGAAACGGCCGCGTGCATTGCTTATGCAGAAGCAAAGATTCCAAAAGAAATCCGCGAAAATGGAATGGTGACACTGGCAGGAAGCCGTGTGAAAAATGGATGGCTGGAACTGAAAGCGATTTACTGGCCGAAAATGGGAAACCGCCTCGTTCCGGTGCGGAACCGGGGAATTGCAGCGTGTGCGAAAGTGCATCTGTTCTGCGGAAAGACAGAAGAGGAGGCGGATGAAGAAGAGGGCGAAGCAAAACAGATGGTGTGGGTGACTGAGAACGGCAGTGTGTATCATACCGATTCGTCGTGCAGTCATATTAATCTTTCGATCCAGGTTTCCTCACCGGGTGCGCTTGCGTGGAAACGGAATCAGGATGGAGAAAAATATAAGGAATGCGAACAGTGCGTGGGAAATGGCGCTGCGGGGGCAGAAGTTTACTATACGAAATACGGAAACCGGTATCATAACAGTCTTTCCTGCAAAGGGCTGAAACGTAAAGTAAAACTTGTAGCACTGGAACAGACGGATGGACTGCCGCAGTGCTCGAAATGCGCGAAAAAGGCGGCGTAAGAAAGCCGGATATGAGCAGAGCAGGTGTCTTCTTTCCGGGTGAGACTGGAAAGAAGGACGGTAAACAGAAACTCGGGTTTGCGGAAAGGAGGAAAATATAAGTAACTAAATATATTGTCAAATGTGATATAACGTGTTTAAATATGTAAAAGGAGAATCATATTATGAACACATCAAATATCACAAACTACAA
>NZ_QUMG01000030.1:0-17765 GCF_003482095.1 Blautia sp. OF09-25XD | reverse complement strand
TTTTACCCAGTTGTAAAAAGTTCCTGGCTTGATATCATGTTCCACACACCATTGATGATCTGTCAATCCACTTTGACGGCATTCCATGATGAGACGGTATTGTTCTTCGGCAGGTATTCTTTTGCTTCTCATGAGCACACCTCCATAACTTTAATAGAGTAAAATGCTCGCATCTATCATTCTAGCAAGAAAAGATGAAGTAAAATGCTTGCATTCTCTATTGATTATTATGGGATATTTTTTGGGGCAACACAATCCGTCGAATTATTTTGCACTTACGATTAATGGACAAAAAAACGAACCACACTAACCATGTGATTCGTTATCTTTTATAACAATTCCAATATTTTTAATATTATGAATCTCATCTTTGCCTCTCCAAAAGATTCTTAAAAATTCTACATTACTTCAAGAACTCGAATTGCTATCAATCCAATTCGAACACTAAGCACTTCTGCTGGATTATTAAAATCTATATTCGTTATTTCTATTATTTTCTGCAAACGATATGAAACAGTTCGATAATGAATAAACATTAATTCAGAAGTCTTTTTTAAGCTTTGGTTGACATTCAGATAACATTCCAATGTATCAACCAGCTCTCCATTTTTCTGAATATCGTACTGGCGAAGTTTATTCAATGACTCCGGTATAAACGCTTGCAACTGATTTATATCTTTCATCTTTTCCAGTATCTGATAAAAGAATCCTACCTTTGTACTATCTATAACTGACTTATCCTCGTCTCCGATTATTCGTCTAATAACTTTAATATATTTAAGCGCAATTTTAGAAGATTTAAAAGACTCCTTCAATTCATGGTATCCTGTGACAGTTTTACCTATACCAATCAGAAAATCTATTTCAACTCCCCTATTAACTAGAAATTCTTGTATCGTTTTCTGCAGTTTCTCCAGTTTTTTACGAAATTCCAATCCGGTTTCCCGTTCCGTTTCTCTGTGAATATATACAATCTGGTTGGTTTGCAAAAAAATAGGCTCCCTCGGTAAATAACGTATAATTTCGTTTTCGACCAATTCTGTTTCTTTTATCTGGGCATTGGTAAATTTTTCCATATTCTTTATTGCATCCATACGGAAAGTGACAACCCGATATATCTCTGCATCATTAAGACCAAGCATACCTGCAACTTCATTTTCTTCATCATTTGACAGCGAACCATTCAGCATACGATATTCCAAATCTCTTAGATGTCGTTTTTCAAGATTCTCTTCTAATACATGTCTGATCAAACTAAACTGTAATGTAATGATAATATTCTCTAACGCGATAAAATCTAATTCCCTCAATGGTTCATTCTGTTCTGAAACAACAAAATACATTTCCTGTCTTTCAAATATATTGAGCTTCTTAATATATTCAATATAGTTAGTATTTTTTCTTTTTTGACACAAATATTGATATCTGGTTATAATTCCAGACTTATATTCCGCAATATTTTTTTCAATTCTAAAATCCTGTGTTTCCGAATTACTTGAAAAAAGACAGGTTCCATCTGCGTTATATAAACCGACCGGATTCCCGAGCATGGTACTGATCAAGAAAAATATTCTCTCTATAGATTCCCTTGAATCTATCACGTTCAGTAAAATATTACTTAAATTATCATGTGTCATCTTAAAATATTTCAGTTTTGCAGTTTCAATATCACACAACTGAAGTAGTATATGCTTAATAATCCCCCAAAAATACAAATCCTCAGAAATTTCTATCACGGGCAAATGATGTTCCTGCGAAAATTCCATTAAAATATCAAACAGTCTTTTCAGGTGTTCAGTTCTCTGACAGCACTTTACTATAAATCCACTTATCTGCTTTTTATCCAATTCTTTTAAATGATGCAAAAAAACATCTTCCTCTGTGGCTTCATAGGCTCGCATACTTGTCAGGAGCAGCTCACCCCCCCCCAGGAATTTTTCCATATCTGGCACTTCAATGATTCGGACTCCTTTAATTTCACGACCAATTCCAGAATCATCACTTATCAGTTGCATTTCCGAGAAATTGTTTGATTCAAGCAAGTCCTTTACTGTATACCCCATTTGTATTCCCTTCCTTTTACAATTGATTTGATTTATCTTTATTTTGCCTTATTATGTTATGCTATATCTATTTTAATATATTGGTGGAGTTATTTCTATAATTGTTTTTCATATTCTCTAGTTTGTTTTCTTAGCTATTCTGATAACTCATCGGCATCTGGTTTTATAATCTCCGAGACCTTTATGCCCTTTAGTAGATTGTCATAAGTTTGCTGCACATCCAGCAATATTTTATGTACTTTACAATGCTCTGTTGCATTTCTGGAACAAAACCCATCCTCTTCTAAACAACGATTTAATTTCATGGTTACTTCCGTGGAGGATATTATGTCAAACAGAGAAATATCTTCTGTTTTTTTCACAAGTGAATACCCACCTTTTATTCCTTCGCAAGCTGTAATTATATTCGCTTCTTTTAATTTTTTTGTGATCTTTGGAATATAGCTTTCTGGAATCTTTAATTCGTAAGCTAACTCAGACGCAGTGATTACTTCACCACGACAAGCCAGATAATATACTATTCTGATCGCATAATCCGTTGTAATTTTTAATTGCATAATTGCTCCTCTCCAAAACAGGAAAAATCCCGAATTATTATCCTTGCGCTTCATCTTTTATCGCCTCAAGTCTAATAAATTCGGGATATTGTATAACCTTTCATTTCCATATCTGTGCCTGATGCTTCAACTACTACATTTAAGGATAAAAAACATATAGAAAGAATCAAAATCCAAGAACATAAAATTTTTATGTATTTTTTCCATATATTATGCCTCATCTTGTGATTCTCCCTTATTTCTTTTCTGTTTTTTATGGATTAAAACACTTAGACAAATCAGTGAACCAAACAGCAATAAGAAATATCCCATAACAGGACTGTCATCTCCAGTCTTTACGCTATTGGTTTTTCCTAATCCATCCGAATAGGACGGACCAGATGGTTGTGACGGGTTTGAGGGCTGTGTTAGATTCGGCTTTTCTTCTCCCATATAACTGTTTTTAAAAGAGATCGCTTCTATTTTCTCCCCCTTCTCATTTGCTACAATTGTGACAACTTTTAACTGATTCGATTCATTATAGTAAGCCTCGACAGTCACATAGTACCTGTTTTGATCATATTTATAATCATCCTTTTTTTCTGTCGTCTGATAAATGTTATAATGATACTGTCCTGCTGTTTTTACATTCAGTATAATCTCTGTTGCTGCATTCTTTTCCATTGTCCAGGAATACTGCATATTGCGGCTTCCGGCTGGCATTGGTGCGTCGCTTTGATCGGTTGTCATAATATAAGAAAATTCATCTGCAATGCCTTCCACTTCACTGTCAAAGATCTGTCTCACCGGAATTTTCACTACAGTACAGTTATCAGATGCAAACGCTGATATCTGCATGCTCAGAAAAAGGAGCATAGTCACCAATATGACAGCTGTTTTCTTTAAATCAAGAATTTTCATGTTTTTTCTTTCCCTTCTTCTTTAATTTTCTATCTATCAGCAATAGAACGATAATTAGCAAAAGTATCCAGTAGATAACCGGCACCTGAATCATCTTTTCTTTCAATTTATCAATTCCAGTTCCCAGATTCTTGGCTTTCTCTTTCTCAGGATAGACCTGATCCGTAAGCCTTCCTACTAATATATTTCTTCCATTTGTCATGTCTGAGGTACATGTTATCAGAAGAACCAAATGGTCATTTTCAGTAAGTTCAATGTTTCTTTTATGTAAAGCATTGTCCGATATTTCCTGCAGATACGCCTGTTTTGCTGCCGGTTCCTCTGAACTGACACTGAACAGCCGCTCATTATAAGCATCTGCCTGAATCAATGCATAAAATTCAATTCCATGATCTTTTCCATCAAAAAAAAGATTTCCGTATGGATGTTCGTCAAAATACTCCTTATCTGCGAATAGCCCCACATCTCCAAACATCATGTGTTTTTCCATATGGTGTCCATAAATCATATTGTTAAAATCGGAAAAATCCGGTTTGTTTGCACAGTGCAAAAATATGGAACCACTTAAAGAATATTTGCCTTCGGCATCCGTATTCATATAAGTATCATCATCTTCTGCCTGAAGCAGCGGATAATTAACGTTTGTTTCATTTATTCGAATCCAGCCAATAATATCCGGATTGATTTTCTGCAATTCTTCAAAAGATTTCGTATGTTTTTCTGTTGGAATATAGGCTTCGTAGTTCTTCGCATCAGCCGCCTGATATACCTGATTGGAATCCCATAACATATAGCATGACAGGAACATTACCATAAGAATCAGCAATAACGCTATAAAATTCACCATATGATCGACTATTTTGACTAAAAACTTTGCTGCTTTTTTCATATGAAATATTCCTGAAGTTTCCTTTCTTATTGCAAAAGGGAATGCGACGGAGTATCGCCGCACGCATTCCCTTTGCTGTTACTTTTATGATTTTATGTAATTATTTCTGTACTTTTTTGCGTTTGAAAGCAACGAATCCAAACAGTGCTACAGCACAAAGAGCAACCATCAGAACGTATGGAAGAGTGTTCATGATAATACCAGTTGTTGGTACGTTGTTGAATCTGTTGGTTACGTCAACAATGTTCTTTTTCTGGCCGAGTTTACCACTGGCTGTAATTGCTTCATTGTATTTTTGTGCTGCTTTAGATGTCTCCACACCATTAAGTGTAACTACAGTGCTTCCCTTGTAGTTTGCTTTTGCAGCCTCAGTTACGGTAATCGTTGTTCCTACTGGAAGACCTGTGAATTTCATGTTCTCGCCATTTCCCAGCTGGAATGTACATTGTCCAGTCGCGTCTAACGTAACATCTTTACCATCTTTGTCTTTTACACCGCCAAGTGTTTTTGCATCTGTTCCTGCCGGGAATTCAAATTTTGCAGTAAAGTCGAATTTCTCAGTTGGAAGAGATTTTTCGGCATCTGTTACATTCTGAATAACCTTCTTGGATACGTTCAATGCACCGTTTGTTTTATAGTCAGGATCTGGCTTATTCGGATCTGGTTTCTCACCTGTACCAGCTTCCTGTACATAGGTGTTGACAAAGTTGAAACCATTCTTGCTTGCATCACCACCAATATCTACTTTACCTGTTGTTGCTTTACCTTTGTCATCTTTTGTCTTATTTACAATGATCTTATCAATTTCAAGTGTTCCACCAGTTTTCTCAACAACATATACATCCATTCTATACTCAGCATCGGACATAATCAGTTTTTCATATGCTGTCTCTGTAACAGACGGATTAGCCGTTTCGTTCTCTTCTACTGTATAGGAATATCTACCAGCTTCAGGAAAATCAGTGCCTACTAAATTAATTTTCTTAGTTTTTGTAGTTGTACCAAGATCAGTTGTTTCAAAACTGATTGTTGGTATTTCAACAGCATGAGCAGTATGTATTACATCATCCCCCTCCATAATCTGTGTAGCAGTAAAGCTAAATGTCTCTGCTTTTCCCACCTCAGTGTTGTAGGTCTTGCTGATATAGGCTTCCTTTGCATTATTTTTTGTGTCTGTCGTTGTTTGATCCGCTGCCATTGCCGGCATTGCCATTCCCATTGTCATAGCACCTGCTGCGACAATTGCGAGCATTTTCTTAGTGAATTTTTTCATGCTCATTTTAGTTCCTCCCTTGTAAATTATTTTGTTTTTTATTTGATTAACGGCTCTGGTAATTAAATTCCCCTGCTCCGAATAATCGCGATGACTTTTCCTTTGACATCTTTTATATCAATGCAGCCATAAATTCGGCTGTCCGATGCCTGAGGCCTGTTATCTCCAAGTATAAATACCTGGCCGCTCCCGACTGTGACCGGGAAATCCACTCCATCTTTGAATTGGGTGGTATCAAAGTAAATGTCCTGAGATATCTGTTCTGCACCATTTATCTTCAGTCCGTTTTTTGTAATGTCAACGGTGTCTCCTGCTACTGCCACAACACGTCCGGTCGTGGTTCTGCCATCAGCTTCAAACACTGCAACATCACCGGAGATAAACCTTTTATCCAATCGGTAATACATGACCAGATCACCGTCTTTGATTGCCGGTTTCATGGAGACATCATTTATTCTTACAATTCCATAGAGAAATGTAAAAATAAGAAATACTGCTAAGATAATAAATGCAATCTTCAATAACAACTGAACAATATCCTGTGCTACAGATGTTTCCTGTATTATATTGTTGTTTTTATTTGACCGTTCAGTTTCGTTCTTCATCCTATCCTTCCATAAAAATGGATGCCCATAACCCTTCTAGGGGATTTATTTGTTTTAGGTCAACTCAGACATCCACGGTACTAGTTTGTACCCTTTATTATAGTGGTTTATTTTTTTATTCCAATGCAACAAACATGTAAAAAGGCGGATGTATTTTTGCAAGTTTTGTTCCATAGCAGTGTCTATTCCATTTTCCGTCTTCTCCAGAAAAACAGAACCATAACGATACTTATAGCGAGTAATAGCCATACATGCCTGCTTGTTCCCAGACGAACCCCTGTTTCCGGTATTGATTGTGTGTTTTCGTTTGTGATTTTTAACTCAATCACATCTCCTCGTGCAGCCTCAATCCGCTGTTTCATGACAGCCGTATTTTCATTCGATGTTGCCTGAACTGGATTTGAATACTTATCATTCTCTTCTTTTTTAGAAATCGAAACAGCGTATTTTGATGTATCAACAGTTTCTGTTATTATGATATCCGAAGATATATCTACATTTTGTAATGTAACTTTATCTCCATGTTTCAAGGATGTTCTAAGTGTCTTACTACGCAGCTTTTGACCATCTTCCCAATAGAGAATTTCCATATCAAATGGCTTCTTGCGGTTTCCAAGTGGACCAGTGACTTCCTTTGTAATCTCAACCGTCACCCCGCCTTTTTGCGGATGATTGACGATATGTCTGTCCGAAACAGCTCTCCAGGTATTTGTCGTCGGTGATTTCTCATATAGGAATAAAATATCGGATTCTACATCGACCATATATAAATTAAAGTTATCCTGATACTGTGTTTTGGTTTTATCTGCTTTGTTCTTTTTGTTCGGAGTAACAGATTCTACCATCCAGTATCTGCCATCTGGTATCTCCTCCGATAACTGAAGCATTCCATTCTCATCAGTCAGTTGCAAGTCAAAATCAGGATTACACTTCTGACCATCCTTTTTCAGAACGATATCGTCCTTGCTCTGTGTATTGTCATAATCTACTGTATATCCTGTATCATCCGCATATTCTTTCGTAACATCATCATACGGTACTTTGTAGAACAGAAAACCTGCACCAGCAAGTCGGTTTCTTGGAAGATCATCCGTCTTTAAGAAACTTCGTTCAGCAAGATTGAAATGCAGATTCTGCACTTCCAGTTCCATCTTGGAAACATCCTTGAACTCATTCTCATCCTTCGGGAATATTTGTTGTCCATTTGAATCGAAATACTGAATCTCTGGATAAATAACTTCATAATATAGGAAACCATCCCCGTATTCCGAAGAATAATGTGTCTTTCCTATCTCGATTTCTTCCACCTTATATTCCACCGGAATTCTGTCCTGGAATAGTGGAACATTGTCGACTGTGTGTTCCCATCCGTTCTCTTCATTCAGCAAGAATTCCTGTCCTGTAGAAATTCCATTCTGATACAATCTGATTTTCACCTGTTTTTCCGTCAGTGCATCATTTGGATTTTCCCATGTCTTTTTGATATGCAGAGTGCCTGTTTTAGCAAAATTTCGGATATTAAGACTGGTATCTCCCCGCTGAAGCAGAACAGATTTTCCGTCTATCTTACCATCAACTGGTGCCTTAACAGCCTCCTGATTTTCGTTAGCCTTCCTATCCACCAGTTTTGCATCAGTGATTTTGAATGCTCCATTGGCAATCTCAACTGTGATCTGTATATCTCCTGTGTCTACATATCCCGTCGGTAAGTTTGTCTCTCGCAACAAATACGTCTCAGTTGCTGTTCGATTCTGTTTGTTCTCATCTTGTAACGGAATATGAAGTTGTGCGATTCCGTATTTATCAGTTGTTACCGCTTCCTCCTCAACACCGTTCTTACTAACAGCAAAATTGATCTTCTCCATTCCTTGTCCGGTAGACTCATCAAATTTGTTCAGTGTGAGTATTCCCTCTTTCTGATAACGGTTCTCCAATTCAATAGTAAGAGTTTCACCACCGCGTCCAATTCCACGTCCTGTGAATTTAATTCCACTTTCTGGATATGCTTCCCATGAATTTACATTATCTCCTTCTTCATGAGAATTGCGAACATTGTACCAACCTGAAAATTTCACATTCGAATCTTTTGGCTTATAGTTGTACTCTTTTAATGTGTATTTCCAGAATGAGTCCGCCTTAACGATCCACGTACAGCTTGTATGTGTTTCATCTGTCCATGTACCTACAACTTCTATTGGAGCATCCTCCGCTTGCGGAGCTTCTGCATCCGGTTTCTGGCTATCTTCTGAAGGAAGCACAAGTTTCATATGCTCATGAAATGCAGGTGGCTGCGGTTTTCCATCTAAAAACTTTTCATCCATATCTACCTGGATATAATAATCTTTCTTGACTTCCTCTATTGCTTCCGGCATTCCGACAAAATCTTTCTTTACTGTCAGGTAACCATTTTTTGCTACAATACGTCCGTCAATATGCCACCCATCGGACATTTCACTTTTGAAAGAATACCAATAAATGGTGAAGAATTCGGTATCTAATTTCGATGGCGGAATCTCCCTGTCTCCGATACGAATCATACGTCCGCTTTCACGAATTGTCTGGAATACCTCTTCATCGGAAGGAATTCTATCTATCTTGTAGATATAGTCTCCATTTCCAATATATCCCTCATCTGGTTTAGTTCCCTGCAAAAGTTCTTGCACTCTCTTATTTCCATCCGCATACTGTTCCCACGTAGATGGATTCTTATTTCCAAGAACTGGAACATCATGCAATATACTTGCCTTCACATTACAGTTTGCCACGGCAACCGCACTTGTATAATCGTCTACATTCGTGGTTGGTAATGCTACTGAACCATCTTCCGGCATCGCTGACTTACAGATATAAAACTGTACCTGTTTTCGATTTTGGTTACTCACCTTACGCCACGCTGCATAGAGGGTGATTGGCTGTCTTGCATTATTATTTATAAGATCAGAAATAGAATCCCCTGCACCGCATTCCTGCCACTTTCCGTCTTTGTTTCTGTAATCCCAATGATCGAATTCATACTGTTCCAACTCTTTGCTGTCATTATCTTCATGATCATAAACCAGAGGATATGGTGACTTAACGTTATGTTTTCCAGCTTCTATTTCATTCTCATAATCATCTGTGTGTCTTGTCTTATTCTCAACCTGAGGGGTCAACTTAGCTTCCTTAGGAAGTTTCTTCATATAACGAGTTGTATTATAGATAACCCTGACTGCCCCAGACTCCAGCGGTTTGTCTGCGATCACCTCATAAGATGAGTTAACATTCGGAATTTCAAATTTTACCTTATCATCTCCGGACGGTTCCGGAAGAACCTCATTTTCGTCCCTGTCATTAGATGTACAACTCCAGACAATCTCCTTGCCATAATACTCACCTTCTAAACTTGCCCTCTTTGGTACTTCCACAGTATATGCTTCCCCATGGCCTACATACTGTCTCTTAATCGCCTCTCTTTTGGTCAGGTTCAGTGGATCCAACACTTCAATCAGATGAAAACTTCCCTCTACACTGAAATGTCTTCCTGCCAGCCCAACCTGAGAAGAAAGTCCTGTCAAACGATCAAAATAATTTTCGATTCTGTCTGGATTCAGTGGGTTTGGCTGTGAGAAATAATAGACAGATACATCTTTCCCGTTTTTCAGGACAGGAATATACCATGTACCATCGTTGTCCTTATAAGGGTGCTGTACAAACACACGGCTGTCTGTCGCATAACCAAACAGAATCTTCTCTTTCTGATCTGCGCCGGGCTCCAGCTTGCTCGGAGTGAAACCAAACTCACTGTAAATTTTAGAAATCGTATCATCTGGTGTAGCTCGCAAATAATAACGACTGGCTCGGCCACTGTTTGCTTTGATTATGTAATGCTGCTCAGCATTAATATTTTTTATCAGCTTATAATGTCCATCGATAAATACATAAAAACTAATATTTGCTTCTTTTGTTGCTGCCGGTTTTTCTGTATTATCAGGAACAATCACATATGGACGTACTGCATCATCTGGCTTAATAGTAAAGCTCATGGTATGCTTTGCTTCATTTTTACTCCATGTAACTTCTGAAAGAGTACCATCTTCCTTTCTGCATTCCCAGTTTATATCCTGCGTTTGTTCTTCTACACGCGGCTTTGTACTAACTGTTCTTGTAAGTGTTGATTTTCTTGCAACAAAATCAATTGCCGGAAGATCACGCAAAGCTGTTTCGCTGTAAACCTGTCCATCTTCATCCTGTACTGTCACACTGTAAAAACCGTTATATCTATTATCGTCGTGTTCGAATAAGGTCTTTGCACTCATGGGATCAATTTTTTCTCCATTTGGCAGGTAATACACATCCATCGGCTCTCCGGACTTTCCTATATAAATACATTCATGACCTTCTATCGTGTATTTCCCTGCATTATGGATTGTATCGTAATCTCTCTTGGAATAATAAAAAACGCTCTTTTGCTTCATTTTGAATAGAACCATCGTAATGAAATTTTTCAAAATGCTTTTTTAACTCATCATTAGAAATATAATAATAACTGTTCCCGGCTTTGTTGTAGTATCTTTTATAACAGGAATTTCTTCGTTTAGAACATTATATCTCTCATTATTTACAAAAGTATAGAATTTAATGTTCAAGGTTGCTGGTGCAAAAGTGTTGCATGCAACCGTATATGGTTGCTCTATCTTTCCAATAGAAAAGGTTAGTTTATCGCCCTGTTTCACCGGAGAAATTGTTTTATTTTCATCCTCACTGGCACAAAGCCAGTCGCTTTCCTTCGTATCTCCAGGATCAACGGAAATTGTGACCGCAGAATCTTTCTTATAGTAACTCACAGTTCGATTTCCATCCGGATTGATCACTGTAACCGAATAGAAACTGTTCTTATTCTGCTTAATCTGGTCTGAATTATTATCCGGAATTTTTTCGCCATCAGATGCTCCTTTTGGCATATAATAAACGTCTGTTGGTACAGTTGCTTCCTGCTTGTCCAGGTTATAAGATACATATTGCTGTCCTTTATAAGTTACCACTGTCGCCTGTGCTAATGTCTTCTCACCACGGACTGTATATGGAAAATAATTTCCGGACTGTGTTTCCTCTGCATTCAAGCCGAACTCTCTATAAATCTCAGCAAGATCACTGACAGATAAATAGCATCTGCCCTGACGGTTCCATTTATACACCTTTTTCAGAGAATCAGCCGGCAGCTTTCGAACCTCATTGTCTGCATATATATAAAACTGAATGTCAAAGGCTGTCTGATCCGCTCTCTGGATCACATAAGACTGTGTGATCTTTCCGATTGTGAACCTCGTCTGGTTCCCTGATTCCCGTATACCATCTATCACCTTATCATCTGTTCCCATACAGGTCCATTCGATCTGGTCTGTCTGGTCCGACAATTGGGGATTAAAATCAGCCACAGCTTCTTCCACTACAGTTCCTGTTAATGCATAACGAATCCGATCCTGCCCTTCTCCCTTTACCTCTACGGAATAAAACGAGTTGTCCTTTTTTACAGAATCTTTTAAATTTAATGCAAGGCCTTTTCCATTTGGAAGGTAGTAAACATCTATCGCTTCCCCTTGTTTATTCTGTCCATAATTGTAAGAAACATATGTCTTTCCGGATTCTGTGTCTGTATAAACTTTTCCGTATTCTATCCTGCTTTTTCCCCGGTATGCAGATACAAACTTATTATTTGCATCCGGATTCTGATTCTCACCATTTTTCACAAATCCAAATTCTTCATATATCAGGAGCAGGTCCTCGATGGAACACCATAGTAGGTAGTTCTTCCGTCTTTCCATGTTGCAATGCCGGTAATGTCATTATGCTGAAGCTTTACCTTGTTTCCATCAATAATGACATAAAAATCAATATCAAATCCTTCGGAAATCTCCTGAAGTTTCGGTGATTCCTCTTGTGCAATCTGCTCCTCGAAGGCTTTTTCTTCTTCTGAAAGCTCTCCCTGGGATGGAGTAATTTCTTCCTCCGGAATCTCTTCTAATGGCGGGGTGATTTCCTCTCCAGGAGTCTCTTCTGATGGCGAAGTATTTTCTTCTTTCGACGTCTCTTCCGACAATGATGTACTTTCCTCAGGAATAGATTCTTCTGTGTGCAGTTCACCCTCTTGAGTACTATTTATATTTGGAATATTCTCTTCTTCCACTGAAACTGCCAAAACTGTCCGTTCCTGCGCTATTCATGCACAAAACCAATAAAAGTGTCCAGGCTATCCATCTTAGCCATCTCTTTTTCCTCTTCACACAAATTCCTCCTAAAAACATATTTTCATTTTCTTAGCTATCTGCCTTTTTTATCCATTCCTTCTGCATTGCCGCTTCCAGAAAACAATGAAGCAGCGGTTGGGAGAACGAGCCACATTCCCCGTTCAGGATCATTTGCAATGCTTCTCCATGAGTCAGTTTACTTTTATAGGGGCGAGGACTGATTAAGGCATCATATGCATCAGCCAGTCCCACAACCTGTGCACAAAGAGGAATTTCTTCTCCATGCAAACCATCCGGATACCCAGCTCCGTCATATCGTTCATGATGATGTCTGCAGATTTCATAACTAAGCGCATTTAATTTGTCTATAGTAAGACCTTTTGGAAACTTCTTTGTCATTTCAGCTCCAACCAGTGGATGTTGTCTCACGGTTTCCATCTCTTCATCTGTCAGCCTGCCATTTTTGTTCAGAATTTCAACAGGCACCCTGATTTTTCCAATATCATGAATTGGCGCCAAATGTGATACAGCTTCTACTTCTTCGTCTGTAATTCCATATTCCGGATAATTTTTCTGCAGTTGGAGATACATCTGCTTTGTAAAGAAAATAATATTGTCCTGGTTTTCCGCTTCTGATAAATTATTATGATCCAGAACTGTAGACAATAATGACACCATATTCCAATATTGCTTGGTCTTATCGCGCTCGTTCTTCTGGAGTTCTCGTTTCATTTCCATTACGGATCTGTAGGTTCTTTTTACATTATGTAATGTAATCATTGCTATATTATCTTTTATATCCACATATTTCTTAGCCCTCATCTTTATATAAGATTTTTCACTCTCTATTCTGCGGTATACGATATCCTGCTCTGCATAGCCATGAACCAGATTTTCTGTTAACTTATCGCTTAACAGGAAATCTCGTAGCTTTGATTTATCAGCATCATGAATAAATCTCTCTATATATATCTGAATAAACGTATCATAATCTTCTGTCTTCCTTGCTATTTCAAAGACCTCTTGATTATGTGAGTAAATGCATTCATACCTATTTGTTTTTAGATTTAATTTTAATGCTACATAAAACCTGTCAAAGTCCTTATCTGTGCAAACCATTGGTTTTTCCTGCTCCATAACTCCACCTCTTACGTAACTCAACCCTTAAAGGTACTAGTTTATGTCAAAAAAATATTCCTTAATACTATTTTCACATATAATAGTATATCGTTCTTTCTATTTTTTATAATGCACAAAATTTGCAAATATGGTGTGTGTATTTTGCAAGAAGTGTTCCATTATATGAATTTTTCCAAAAAGAAAAACGAACCACACTAACCATGTGATTCGTTATCTTTTATAACAATTCCAATATTTTTAATATTATAATTCCGTTTCGAACAGCTAATATCTCAGCCACATTGTCAAAATCCATTCCTGTCAATTCTACTATTTTCTGCAAACGGTATGAAACTGTTCGAGCATGCACGCACATTAACTCTGAAGTTTTTCGAATACTTTGTTTATGATTCAAATAGCATTCCAGCGTATCAATCAGTTCTCCATTTTTCTGAACATCATACTGATGAATCTCATGGACTGTATCTGGTATATATGTTCTTAATTGCTTTTCATCCTTAATATTTGTAAAAACATGAAAGAATCCTAATTTTGAACAATCCACTACTGACTTCTGTATATCACCTGTTATCTTTCTAATGACATCAATGTATTCTATTGCAGTTTTAGAATCTTCAAAAGAATCTTTCAAATCATGATAACCTTTAACACTTTTTCCTATCCCAATCAGGAATTCAAATTGTTCTTTTCTATCTGTCAATTGATCTTGCGTTTCTTTTTGAAATTTTTCCAGCTTTCTTCGAAATTCCCGTTTTCCTTCTTTTTATTTTCCTTGTGAATATATATGATTCGATTTGTATTACAAAAAATATACTCTTTAGGTAGAAATTTTAAAACTGCTTTTTCTACAATCTTTGTCTCTTTTCTTTGTTCAGCACTGAAATTTTCTTTATTGTTTCCAGATTTCAAATAAAATGTGATAACCCGATATTCATCTGTTGCATTAAGATCAAGCAGATTTGCAACATCCTCTTTCTCTGATTCTGACAGCGATCCATTTAGCATTCGATATTCTAAATCTCTATGATATTTCTTTTCAATACTCTTTACCGTTTCATTTTGAATTAAAAAATATAATAAAGCTGAAACTGCCCCCTCTAATGTTATAAAATCTAATTCCATTAATGGTTCGTTTATCTCTGATATTAGCAAATAATACTTACTCTGACCGAAAATGTCGATTTCTTTTATATATTCAACATTATTTCTTTTTTGACGTATATATTCAAGCTGCGTAATGATATTAGGCACATATTTTGGGCTATCCTTTAAAATTTTTAATTCAATTGGTTCTGATGTACTTGAATACATATTATGAAATTGTGCGTCATACAAAGCAACAGGATTTCCAAGCATAGTTTCCAGACCACAAATCAATTTCTCTATTGCTTTCTCTCTAATAGCTCTTCCAGCAAAATACTGACTGATTTCATCTCGAGTTAATTTAGAATAAATAAATTTTGCAACTACGATATTACTACATATTTGAGATAGTACATACTTAATAACCAACCAGTAACTGATATCCTGTGGAAGTTCCAAAACAGGTATATTGTGTTCTTCACAAAAACATACCAAAGTTTCAAACAACTTATTTAAATGAGCTGTATTCTGCTTTCTTTTCACAATAAATCCACTTATCTGCTTTTTATTTAATTCATTTAAGTGACTTACCATCATATGATCATCTAGTTTTTCATAAGCGGGCAAAGAAGTTAGGAGCAACTCACCCCCCCAGAAAATTTTCCATGTTGGGAGCTACAATAATTCGAACTCCTCTTATTTCTCTATTGATTCCTGAATTGTCACTAATTAATTTCATCCCTGGGAATTTGTTTGAGTCAATAAAATTTTTTATTGTGTATCCAATTCGTGTTGTACCTCCGTATTTTATAGTATATGTTTATCTAAAACCTAAACATCTGCCAATGATATAGCGGTATTATAGCAAAAAGTAATATTATTTTCCACCTTAAGTAATCTGTATTTTCGCAAATAAATACAGCAAAACTTTATTTATACACTAAAAAAAGATGCAGGAATCAACTTCCCACACCTTCATTAGTAGCCTGGTATCCGCTATTCTAGCACCCCTGTTTATCTCACACCTCAATCAGCTCCTCTCTCCGGCTTATCTTTTCCCTGTTTTTCTTGAATAATCTTCTTATTGATTTCAAGCCGTTCATGAATGGATAATTTCTTATCTTTTCCATCTACCATCTGCTTCTGCTGTGCCGTTTTTCTATCTGTCTTTCCTGCATCCTTAACCACTGCATTCGCTTCGGTACTTGTTACTCGCTCATCTGCTCTTGGGCTTTGTCTGTACATATACATCTGATCGTTTGCTTTCAACTCCTTGTTGTACTCTCGCATCAAATTGTAGGCATACGCTTTAGAAACACCAAGAATTGCCCACACATCATCCACATCCATATACATTTTTTCCTGCACTATACTCATATCGCTTTATCCTCCTTCAAATATTGCTCAACATGTTCCAGACCATAAATCTTGTCCTCTACATAACGGGTTGGCACCCGACCGAGAATCACATAATAGTTCTTACTTGCCAGATCAGCATTCATTCTTTCCACCACCCGGTAAGCAAAAGAAACTGATAACTCAAAGAGTTCGGCAATGTCTTCCACTGATAAATACATTTTTCTTTTACGCATGAAACCATTCCTTTCCTTCTTCCTGTGGAATCTCACAGGTATCTTCTACCCCGTAGAAACGCTTCACAAAATACTTTGTCGGAACTTTTCCTCTAAGCGTCAGGTAGCCCTGTTCTTCCAGTTCCTTGTTCAGATTTCCGATGATCTCATAAGCCGATGTCTGTTTTACTTCCAGAAGTTCACAAATATCGGCTGCCTTTAAAAATAATTTGTTCTGCATAATCAGTACCTCCTGCATTTTGAATATTTATCTCTTCATATACTCTGTACTGGCAGATGCAAAATCGGACATCATTTTCCGAAATTTAGCAAATTATTTTAATTTCACAGTTTCCATACGTGTTATCGCTGAACCATGGAGTTTATATCATTGAAAAAGGGTAAAAAAAACAGTCTGCCCTGACGGAAAATATTTCCATCAAAACAAACTGTTCTTCATATTCACACTAATTATATTTTCTGAGCATAGTTACTTTTTGCGAAAATTTCAGATAACTCCGGAAAGAAAACAAAGAAAAAAAATATTTTTTAACTCCATTTGCACTCCACCGGAACATCCAAACAGCCCGCAAAGCCTTTATTTATGGGCTTTTTCGCAATTTAGTCCGCTACTCAAACTCGCAAATAAAATCTTATCACTATACACTTTTGTATAGGGATTATGGTTCTATCTGGTTTTATATGTGTTCCACTGTCCAAAGTCCACAGACTGTACTGAACGGTGTTATCAATTTGTTATCACATCTCTGTTATCAATCAAAGATTCTCGTGATATCCTGATATCGGTTAACTACACGATAAATCTCTACATATTCGTTACCGATCTTGTAGATAATAACATAATCTTCCCATATCGCATATTTATAATCTGTCCGAAAGCTGACCCGTTTGGAGAGATCCGACCCCATTCCAGGAAACATCTGAAGGTTTTCAAATTTACCGTAAATTTCCTTTATTGTCTTTGCCGCATATTCTTCATTATCCTCAGCAATGTAATCCCGGATGTTCTTCAAATCCTTTGCAACAATCGGATTGATCCGCAGTTTTAACATCTTATTCCCCCACAAGTGCTTTTAATTCATCCAGATCCAGCCAGCCTTCTCCGTCTTTCACTGCTTCTTCAGCTTCCTGCAGCTTCAAGAGAAGCTTTTTCTCTGCACGGTCACGCTCATAATCTTCAATATCCATGACAACGAAACGTCCTCTGCCATTCTTAGTCAGATATACTGGTTCTCCTTTATGACAGTTCTTCAGGACTTCATTATAATTTCTCAAATCAGATACTGGTAAAATATTTGCCATATTCTTTCAGCTCCTTCCTTTGATTTTAAATTGTTTCTGCTACTTCTATTATACACAAAAAGCTGTAAAATTCAACGTAGATTTTTACAGCTTTTTATTTTATGCATTAGGGTTAGCGACCCTTTTTATACTTTTTC